>JAVCCH010000218.1 GCA_030765535.1 Candidatus Tenebribacter davisii | reverse complement strand
TGAATACAAAGTTTTACGAACGTTTTCTTTGGGTTCCAATTTTAGAATCTTTCTGTATTCATCTGCTTTTTCTTTGAATATTGCCTTGTAAATTTTATCAGTGTAAAGCGGGTATTTAAAATTCCCCATATCAACAAAATCCCGCAGTGAATTGGTAAAAGCTTTCCGATAATTTTCATTTTTAAAATAGGTAACAACAAAATTACTATCACGTTGGTTAATATATTTCGTCCCACCCCCAGTCTTTTTATTAATAGTATCGATTACAATATCCAGAATTGTGCTTCGTAGTTCTCTTGCAATGTCGCTTTCAGTAAGAAGCATACCTATGTTCAAAAATGAGCGAAAATCAAAGATACCTATAATTGGTGATTTCTTATTAATCCCTATGTTAACGACATCAATGTCGTCGACATATTGATGATTTACCGCTAATTTATATTCCTGCAAACTTTTAGCTCGTAAAACAATATATCCATTTTCATTTATTTCTTTATTATATTTTTCCAGGTAACGGTCAATTGTTCGTTCATCTACCTTGTAAAAACTAGCAATCTGCTTTTTTGTGAAACGATAGGACCCTTCAAAAAGAACACCTTTTATACCGACAGCCTTTTCTATTTCACTCAGAGCCAATTGATTATTCATAATATTCTGTCTTTCCAAAGGTGAATTTGTTAAATTTTTCTTCATACTAATCTCCGTATCAATTCCGTGTTAGTTCCGTTATAGTTCCGTTACAACTCCGTTATTGCTTTTTCTTCCTCTCTTCTTCCAGCTTCTTATTTTCCGTTTTAATTCCGTTTTAATTCCCTTAAGTTCGCATAATACTCAAAATCGAAAGCTAAAGATTTTAAGGTTTCTTCCTTTTATTTATCTGTATCATTTTTTTTCTTAATATCTCATATTTTTTATCGTATAAATTGTTTAAAACATATTCAAGAAATTCATACGCTTCTAAAATAATATCTCTATTAAGCTTTGAACCATGACTCCCTGCATTTCCAATATGCTTTAGTGCCATTATATATTCTGAAATATCTTTCTTTTTATTTGCAAATAATACAATACGTTGATGTAAGTTGTATTTCTTCCAATTTCCATTCCTGGTTCTAAATCCCTTCCTTATTCGTTGTTGATTCATAATTAATTCAAGTATTGACCTAATTTTATTCGCACAAGCTTTTTCATCTACCCAAAGTAAAGAAAATGATTTTATAATTTCTTTCCTAATTTCTTCAGGTAAATATTTATTTAATTTTATAGGATGTAATGCGGGTTCGAAAAAGGATGGATAATAAAATTCATTCTTTTCTTCTACGTAGTCGTTTTTCCCAATTTGATATACATTTGTAGTTTTTTCTAAATAAGAAATAAACTCAATACTTTGATCACAGTAATCACATTTTAAACTTCCTAATATACGTAAATATATATATTCATCATGACTTCCAATTAAGCCCTTTGGCAGAGTGTGAGCTAAATCAATTGTTATTACTTCCTTTTCGTTCAATAACAACCTTCCTTTCTGACAATAAGGACAATCCCACCGTTTAATATCAATTGCTTTTATTTTATAATTAAATAATTCCTTTTCCAATGATATCTCCTTTTTCTTTACTAAAATTATTCAAAATTCTCATACTCCTCTTCGGATAAACCAAACTCAGAATCGACGATCAAAACTTCTGAAAGTTTGATGAAGACCTATCTTGAAAATGAAAAGCAAGATCTTTATAAATTAAATCAATTGTTTTTTCATTAATTACTTCTGAGATTTTTTTTGTAATACCTAACTTGAGATCATCAAGATATTGTATTTCTAAATTTTTCATATTATCTCCATTATTTAATCCTAGCTTCCATCAAATCAGCTAAGGAAACTGCAAACGGACGAGAAGATGAATGAGCTTTTTTGTATTCTTTTAATTTTCTAATATCCCACTTAATACCTGAAAAATCTTCACTAGGTTTACATTCAATTTTATAAACCAAATAGTAGTTATGATCTGGATTCTTGTATCCTTCTTTCTCAATTTCAAGTTTGGTGAAAACTCTAGGGAATTTTTTACTTATTCTATAAATTTCACTTGTTTCTAAATTTCCTTTCGAATGTAATAAAATGAATTCTGCATCTGCTGTTTTGGGGGTAATAGGAAGAGAGCCACGATCATTTCCCATTCTGAAATTATATAATCCATTTTTGATTAACTTTTTATGCTTTTCATTTCTAAATCCAATAATCACAAAAGTATCTGAAGGGGGTACAACTCTTTCTTGATTAATATAATCAGGCATCAATGTTAGATCAATAGGTTTGATTGTTTCTTTATGAATATCATATTTTCTATAAGTCATACTTTCCCGTTGAGAAATCCGATTTCGGAGATGAATTACAATCTCGGAAATGAATTCTTTCAAATGAGCTGTTCCATCATCTTCTCTTGAGGGTCGAACCGTAAAAGCACCGAGACCGGGTATAATCTCATGAAATCCTTTCATTGGATCTGTTTGTTCAGTGCCGGGATAAAGAACATATGCTCCGCCGGTTCGTCTTATAGCATCCTTATAAGCATGCATTTTCAAAAGATCTGCCCTTTTGTAAGTTCCTTCTCGCTGCTCCAATTTTTCATCATCGAGATTTAGATTATCATCACCGATGATGTCTTTCAAATAATTAATTTTGTATTTTGCATCGAAATGAATGTGAACAATGATTTCTTGTCTTTCAGCTTCTTCTTTATCAATACCTTCAGGCCAAAACGTTAAAGTATAATCCGGTCGCATACTTTTTGTCCAACTTCCACCTTTTGGATAATCCTGCTTACCGCTGAAGGTTTTATTATAACAAAATTCAATTTCTAAATTTCGAATACTATTTCTAAAAACACCTTTTAAAACCAATTCTTTACCAGATATTAATTGTAAACCAAGACCGTCCTTTGTAGACTTAATCAAATCTTCTAAAGAACTCGAACTAATGTCAAAAATCTCCTCTAATAAATCTATAAGTTTAAAAAACAACCAATATTCATAAAGAATTGCTATATCCCTTTTACCTGCAGAATAAACATCTTCCCCGCCTTTCCAGATTAATTTAGCGGCTAAATCAAATAGCAACCAGACTCTTAAAATCTCCCGATAACCTTCTTTCCTCTGCAGAACAGGACTATTTAAGGGCAATGTTGTTGGTCTTGAAATCTGTCTGAAAAGATTATGATCAAGAACTTCTTCCAGCTGAATTTCTAATTGAGAAGCTTCCTTAAAAGCTCTCGAAGTTGAACTGTTATTGTTTTCCAGAATACTGCGAACATCAGAACAAAATGATGTAAAAACCTGCAGAGCATGTTTTATAAAGCGGTTTTCTGCAGTATCTACAGTCTCAGTCTTTTTTATAACAGTTATTTTAGCAGGTATGTCTTTTAGTATTTTTCTTTGTTTTAGGTTATGTGTTTCCGGTAGATCAATTCTATTTCTTCCGGATGCAATCTGTTTAAGGTGAGAAGAATTTAATCTGTTCATTCTTCTGATATCAATATTCTCTTCGATATCCGACCATTCAGTAACCGGATCTGTGAGTATTCTATTTACTGACTGTTTGAATTCATCTGATTCCAATATCGATTTTATGAAAGCAAATCTTTGATATAAGGTTTCCGGATCTAGTTCCTGATCAGGCTTGAAACTCTGCGTAACCGGTGAAGTATGAAGCATCAAAAGATCAGTGCATTTCTCTGCAATAAATTCCAGCATAAATCTATAATCTTTTCTATAACTTGTTTTTACTGATCTAACTTCCAAATCAACTTTTGAGATTTTCTCAGAATTTTCGTTAACAATATCTAAAGTTAATGTACCAACAAAAATCCCCGTATTGATTCTTCCACATGATTTGTTTGCTTTTGATCTGTGAACTATTTTGTCTAGTTTTCTAATTTGGAAGCCCTTACTGAGTTTGTATTCATAAGTGCACCCTTCTTTAAGTTGCACTATTGCTTCACCATTTTCTAATGCTGTTTCTGTATCTTCAATTCGAATTTGTGATTCTTTTTTGGATTCTGAAAATAATTCTAACTCTATCTTCTGATTGAGATTATTCTCTATCTCAATACTATAATTTGCTTTGTCCATTTTTTATGCTTCAGCGAAACTAGTAAAACCGTCTTGTATAACCCTTTTCTTCATGCGAATAATCTTTTCCATGGAGAGTTTAAAGTGAATATTTTCTTCAATTTCTACAGCTTCATCAACCAGATTACCAATATTTTGATTTTTATCCTTTTTGGCAGTTAATAATCTTTGCTTTTCGTTATCAACCAGACAAAGAATTGCCAGAGAATTTAAAACCGGTTCCAATTTCTTGCGTGATCCGTGCAGTTTAGGTAGAAGTTTCTGCATTATAGCAGCATCTAACTTTTCATCAATTTCCCACATATTATCTTGAGTTATCAAACTCAACTTTGCACAAAATTTGCTAATTTCGAAAGCTGTTCTATATCCGAATTCAGCTCCTGCTATTTTTAGATATCTAAAGAATTCAAGCAATGTTTCTTTAACTTTATCCGAATCATCTGAGTTTTGGGCTTTAGCTTTTGCCAATTTCACGAAATCAGCAGCCATAGCTTCTCCTTTACCTTTCAGAAAGTCTAAATCAGGTCTTGCTGGATTTTTCAAAAATTCATTAAGTTCTTTATCCGTTACTCTGAATTCTATAACATTTGCTCTATCCAGAACTTTGGGGCTGAACATGTAGGTCGTTTCATCAATATTAACAGTACCGATTATAAATAGATTACTAGGCAGTTTTATAGAAGCCGGTATGCCATCATTCCAATTACCGCTTTTATCTTTCCATTCTTTTGAATCTGGATGTAAAGGAATCTCTTCTTCCGACTCCATAGCACTTAAGAAATCCGCAAAATATCTTTCAACATGGCTTAGATTCATCTCATCTAAAATTAAAAAATATGGCTTTTCAGGATTTTCAATAGCGTTGAGTATTAGATCAAGTACACTATTTTCCGGTTTTACATATTTACCAGTATCAAGTGCATTAGGATAGCCCAATAAAGGCTCACGGTTTGTCCAATCTGCTCCAACTGGAATTAATTTATATTGTTTAGTATTTACATTAGAGGATATTGGATTTTTTAAGATAACATCTACTCTATCACCAATATTATATTTAAGATTCAAATCTAAATTTTTATTATAGTAAAGTTCGAGAATATTGTCGATGTGTGCTTCTACTTCTTGCCCATCAATAATTATTGAGACATCCTTCTTTATCCAATTTACAAAATTCTTTCGAACTTCAACAGGTAAAGACCACCCTCGATGATCAATTGCACTTTTATTAATAGGTAAAGAAAATGCGAGTTGATTCTCTCTACTTTCATCAATTTTACATATCCAAGATGCAAAAGCTTGTGCTAATTTTGTTTTACCTGAACCTGATAAACCAGTTAATATTACAAATGGTTTAGATAGTAATGAAGAGATAAATCTATATACTAATTTCTTATCAAAATAGAGACCTGAGTTATTAACATCATTTGAAAATTTATTTGATGAGAAAGTTGATTTTTCTTGTACCATCTTCGCTCCTCCATATTGGTTTTGGATAAGATTCTGAAGTATTGTATATGCTTTTTTATTAAATTCAAACAAATATCCTTGTTTAACATTATCATCTTTATCAAATGGACCTTGTACTCCTCTTAAAACATTGGTAAATATATTAGTATTACTTTTAATTGATAAGGGATATTCAAAAGGAGTATAAGAAATATCGACCTTATATCCTTCATTACTCCAATCATTATCATCTTTGGGGTTTATTGAATCATAATAATCAGTTGAAGCATTAGAAATCCCTTGTATAAAACCATTAGCATAGTTGATAATTATATCACCCTTTTTGACTTTCTTCATATTTTCCCAATGATAAAGAGATCTACCATCTTTACTTTTTTTAGGTGCCCATAAGTATTGCTGTCCTCTTTCTGGAGTGAATGTCTTTCCCTGGCAAACAAACCAATATTTTAAAACATTTTCATGAGCCTGATAATTTGATAACAAATTATAAACTGATCCATATTTTCGAATTATTTTTTCGGTTTTATCATCTTTTACTTTTGAAAAACCTTGAAATATTTTAGGTAGATAATCTGAAAACGATTCTGATGTTAATGGTTTTTCGAATTTTTTGGGATGCGAAAGAAAATAAATATACTCCCAAGTTTTCCCATCCCTTAACTCACCCCATAATTCTCTAGCAAGATTCTCATTGTGTATTTTATATAGAACGGTACTATAATAATGGTACTTTTTATTGAAATAAGTTAAAACTTCGTCATCTTTTTCCATTTTAATCCAATTGCGTTTATTCGATGGACCGGGTGTTGCACCCCAAGCATAATAATCATTAATATGAAGCTCATCTAATACTTTCATATCATCTGGCTTTAAATTTGATTTAATTATCTCTTTGCTTATTGGATTAATTATCGTTGCTTTCAAATGCACTTGAGCTTCGTGATTACTTGCGGGAAAAACAAAGATTTTTCTCATTTTTTCTCCTAGAACTCCGTATACTTCTTGGCATTCCCTTTCGCTTTTTCCACGGGATATTTTTCAGCATTTTTAAGCATCTTGTTATTGGCTGCTTCTATCGGGTCAATTCCTAGTTCATCACAAAGGCGTAGTAAATAAACAAAAGTATCACCAATTTCATCTTTCACTTCACTGAAAGTAACTTCATCCAGCTCTCTGCTTTCCTCAGCGGTTTTCCATTGGAAGTGCTCCATTATTTCGGCAGCTTCAATACTAAGAGCCATTGCAAGATTCTTTGGTGTATGAAATTGTTCCCAGTCTCTTTCTTTTACAAATTGTCTGATTTTATTAATCAATTCATTCATCGTTTTTCCTTCCGGTTTATATTAACTAATGAGCTATGAATTCTTTCTTTATATTATGCCTGTCAAGAATAATCATGCTACACACTGTGTAATATAAACCTTCAGATGTTTTCTAAAACTTTGGAAGTGTAATTAAATCAAATGATACAATCGAAATTCAATTTTTACTTATATTTCTCTGCCAGTTATACTATCAGCTCCCCAAATTCAGAACTTACCTTAATTTCAAAATTATTCACAATTTATTTTTTTTCTAATTCACCTTTTATTCTTTCCAATACCTTTTTTCCACCTACATTGTCAGGATTTAATTCAAGCGATTTTTCATAATTTGTAATCGCCAGTTCTAATTTTTCTGCATTCACATAAGCTTCACCTAGACTATCATAGCAATTCCAGTTTTCGGTGAAATATTCAACATTGATCTTGAAAATGAAGATTGCTTCGTCTATTTTTTTATTTGATAAATAAGTATATCCCAATTCATTTATTTCAGCTTCAATAACGGGATATGAGTAAACGATCTTATGTTGTTCCTTCAGTTCCGGATATGCTTCCATCGCTGTTTCCAAGCCATCGTTATCAATCATGTTTTGTAGTTTTACACTAAGGGTTTTAGACTGCAAATACACAAAATAATCATAGGCATATAGTTTTGGAAAGAGTTCCTTCATCTTTATTACATGTCTGCCTGACTTTAACTCTTCTTTAAAATCTAACGTTATATAGTTAGAAAAATCATGATACCTGTAGAGATACATTTCCAATTTATCGGGATCGAAAATATTTGTATATTGAGTTGGGTATTTCCCTTCCTGATGTGTTGTAGCTAAAGCTTGCGCAAAATCATCAATTGTAACTTCCAATTCCGGTAATTGAGCCAGCAGGTTGTCATAACGTACACAACCTGTCTCTTCTCCTTCTTTTACTTCAGATTGATAGAAGTTAGTTACGATTTGGAAATCTCCACTTTTGCGGATATAATCATCACCTTCTATTATGACAGCATCACCTGTTTTATCTACGAACATTAGCATTGCACCATCTAAAAATTGCAGATTATATTTATCAAATTCAGCGATCACTTCATCGATAGTGCTGCAGGTTTCCATTATGTGT
>JAVCCH010000056.1 GCA_030765535.1 Candidatus Tenebribacter davisii | reverse complement strand
TCATGAGTCCTGCTGCGTTTATTTATATAACGATCACAAAATCGCACCGTAACATCATAAACCAGTTCCGCAATCTGAAAACTCTTCATCTTCCGATAGCCACCATGCGGAAATAACAGGTCAGACATAAAAACACCTCCAGAGTTAAAAAGAGTAAACCGGGTTAACCAGGTTAACTGAGTTCACAAAAAAACACAACAAAGAAGAATGCCACGCTAAATAATGTCAAATAAAACAGCTAACTCCTTATCAAAGACAAGAAGTGAAGCAGATTACCAGGTTAACAAAGCTAACAGTGTTTACAGTGTTTACAGCGTTAGCGGTGTTTACGCTGATAACAATGTTCACCATGTTCACCATTCAAGGTTTTATACTTTCCGATATCATCTTAATAAGCCTTTCTTTTAAATCTATCTCATCTTTCCAAAAGATATGATTAAAATGATTAGTATCAAAGTGAACTTCCTTAATTTCAGTATCCCTGCAAATAAATATCACTTCCTTTTTCAAGGCTTTTGCAACAATGTCCACTAAGTTAACGATGTTTACGCTGATAACAATGTTCACGATGTTCACTGTTCAAGATTTTATACTTTCCGAAATTCTCTTAATCAGCTTTACTTTCAAATCTTCCTCATCTTTCCAAAAGATATAATTAAAATGATTAGTATCAAAGTGAACTTCCTTACTCTCGCTGGCTTTACAGGTAAATATAACCTCTTTCTTCAAGGCTTTTGCATAACCTGCCTCAAAATACACTCCACCTCTTTGACCCGTAAAATCGGCAATCATAAACTTGCAGTCCTCGATTTCCTCCAATATCTCATCATCAATCTTGTTGTTATGCTCTTTTTTATCAATTCTCATTGGTTTAAAATTACAAGCACTTATTGCTGGTTCGATAGCATTTTTATAAACAGGTGTCATCTCTCTCGTAAACCACATCGCAACGAATACCTTATCCATATTAAGCTTATTATCTTGAAGACGTTGTGCTTTTTCATATCCTTCAATTGTAAGACAAAAATTAGAATTATGGACAATATCATTTCTCCTCACATGGCTATAGTGATCGCGACTACCTTCAAGATTTACTAATTTGCTATCAAAGAGATGCTTTAAGAATGATGCCATTTCTTTATCTCCTGTTGCAAAAGCAAGAGGGTAATCATACTTAGGATCAATTGTAATATAATTAGTCATCGATTTAAAATTCTTATATAAGAAGATTAATATCCTGTCAATTTGTTCCATGGGGTTTTGGGGTCTTGTTACCATATCCAGTAATTCTTGAGCATTTGCTATTTTCTTTTCTTTATGACGATTCTCATTATATAATTGCCTGAAAATCCCAGATACGATGTGTTTTTGAATATTTCCAGCAACAATCTCATCAATGAAAGTTGCATCACAATTCACATAACCACATACAGGACATTCTCCTAAATATTGATAGTCTATGATATTTACACTGGATTTTTCACATCCACATATCGGGCATACTGACATTTTAATTCTCCTTTATTCTCATCAAATCATTGAATTTCTGCTTTTATTTAATTGTCCAATAACTGGTTAATTGATTTTATCAGCAATAGGAAAATATGAATCTGTAGAATTACGAAAACGCAATTAGTAAACAATTCTAAATAAAAGCTAACATTATGAATGTAGTTTGAGAATATTAAACCAAATAAGTTGAGTATCATAACTATTGTCATTGAGATTACAGGATCCTTGATGCTTTTTTTTATTTTATCAATTGATTTTTCTTTATCTAGCCATGACTTTATGAGAAAATATATTGTTGTTGTATTTCCAAAGGTTTCTATCTTTTCTTCCTTTTCTTCCAAACTCATATTATCAAACTCAATAACAGAATAAGTGGTGATTATTTTCCCCCTATCTTGCATAAGTGTATTTTTTAACAAATCAAGAGAACTTTGTAGGCTTTGCAATCTAAAAATAATAAAAACACCAAATAAAGAAAATATTGCTGCATTTGATTGAAGTAAAGCACTAAAGAAATAAAGAGATGAGGTTTCATGAAAGAAATCCTCCGGAAGTAATTTCCCTATACTAACATACACTAACCCCATTATCATAATTACTGTTATTATTATTTGAAATGCTCTCAAAATATCACTACTTAATTTCTGAATTAACATTTTCTATTGC
Organism: Candidatus Tenebribacter davisii; assembly: GCA_030765535.1. GTDB lineage: Bacteria > Cloacimonadota > Cloacimonadia > Cloacimonadales > TCS61 > Tenebribacter > Tenebribacter davisii. Next base: position 9,003 of record JAVCCH010000056.1, on the reverse strand, counting down.
AATCACAATCTCATCTTCCATATCACCGAACTTTTGCTTTATCTTAGAAAGGTAATCCTCACCAATCCTTGCTTTTATTTTCCGAACAGTCACTTGGAATTCTTTGATTATTTCAACACTACATCCAGGACATAAATTAATTCTTGATAATCTTCTAATAGTGAATCTTGGTAAAGTGTGCCAATATAACATATCTTCTTTTAGCACTTTTAAGAATTTATGAATATCTTCAAATTCGTTCCTAAACCTTCTAATTGCTGTATTAAGATTGTTCAACGCTTTCTGCTCTATCGACATCTCATTTGTTACTCTACGCAAATTATCCACATTACCCTTGTAATCCTTTAGGATAATATAATTTCCCCAAAAGGTTTCACTAATATTTAACTTAGGTTCTGAAAACTCACATTCCACAAACTTAAAAATATCCTCAAAAAACATATTGTGGATAACTGAGTTTTCCATTACATGCATAAATAAGCTTAGCCTTTTACGCTTCATCACTATTAACTGGCTTTTAGAATAGCTCTTACTACTTTTTACTCTTGCTGGTAGATTATTGATTTTGGTTATAACATCCGGATATTTCTTTTTTATCTCAAAATACCGATTTCTGACATTAATAGTAACATTATCATCTTCTTTATCTTCTGGATTACTGTTAATCCTACGATATAATTCTGCTGCTGTTGGTATTTCATCGATATCAAATATTTTGGCATCTTCTCCCAATGTATTATGTATCATAAACATTTTTTCCTGAGCAGTTTCGCGGCTTCTAACGATCTCAGCACCCTTTGTAGTTGGAAACGAGTTAATAATGAATAATTTCTCAAATACTTTTTTTCCAATACGGTTAATTCTACCAACCCTTTGTATTACTCTAGTAGGATTCCAGGGAATATCATAATTTATCACAACACCTGCTCGATTGAGATTAACACCTTCACTCATTTTATCACTTGTTAGCAGAACATCGAAATCATCTTTCTGATATTTTTCTTCAAAACTTGCATCAAAATTCTCTACAATTGCCTTTGCCTTCTCTGCAGATAACTTTCCAGGAACCGTCAAAATTCTTCCCTTAAATTCTTTCTCTAATTTCTTACGCAAATGTTTTACGGTATCAACATATTCTGAGAAAACGATTACTTTTCTTTTGGGTATTTCTTCCGATTTCAATATATTATAAATCTTTTCTATCAGTTTGTCTTGTTTAGGATCTTCCTTCGTAAGATTTAGGTTTTCCATTTCTAATTTTATTGAATGAAATAGATTGAGGTCATTGACAATGCCTTCCAGGAATTCCTTTCTATAATGAAACTCTTCCACTTTATATATTCGATAGCGTTTAGGGAGCAAGTCACTGTTCTTCTCTAATTCTTCAGCATACTTCTCTAACTGTTTTTCTATTTCATCCTCACTCTTTTCAAAAATACTTTCCATCAATTTTCGGTCTAAAATATACAAACCATCAGATTTTTCAATAAACTTAAGTACCATTTCATGAATTCTAATAAAATTCTCAATTGTTTTGCAAAAAGAACCAAATGAACTCTCAAAACGTTTCACTATCAAACGCCTCATAAACTCAAATAGATTTTCCTGTTGTGTCTCAAACCAGGCTGCTTCACCGTCTTTGCTTTTTTGTTCAAACCTAAAGGGACGATATATTGCCCCTGTGAATTTACCCTGTTCTCCAAAATATTCACTGATTACTTTGTTATAAAATGCATCCTGTTCTTCAGTTAACTCATAAAACATTTCAATCGGATCTGCAATTTCTGAAAGCTGGCTTATCTCATGTTTATAAACACTGTCTTTTTGCAAGTCTATTCTATTGCGCCTTATTATCACTGGAGAAATTATTTTTCTGATTTCATTTGCTAAAAACTTCGTTCTCGTCCTTACTTTTTCAATATTTATTAAAGATTCCTCAAAAAGAGCAGTATAATATTGCTCTGCTATTGCTCTTTTTATCTCATCGGTAGATTGATAATGCTTAGATATGTAAGCAAGTCTTTTAAACATACTGCTATAAAATTTAAACCTTATATCAAGATTGTCATCAAGCGTAATACCGCTTTTACCAGGTATAATGAATAATTTTAGTAACGAGAAAATATCAGATGGACTGTTATTAAAAGGAGTTGCTGTCAATAGCATGACATTACGGTTCTTACATATTTCACTTAATAATTCATAACTCTCTGTGTCCTGATTCCTATAACGATGAGCTTCATCAATTACAATTGTAGTTATGCTGTCTCCATACTTCTGTAAGTAGCCAATTGCCTTTTCCAGTTTTCCTGATGAATATATTTCCCAGTTAAAAAGCTCAAATTCATTCTTATATCTTATCCAACCGCTTCTACCTTCACTATCACCTATCAAAGCTGGAGGACAAATTATCAAACCTCTTGTGTTTAAAGAGGCAGCAGTCATGCAAGCTATTAGTGATTTTCCTAACCCTACAACGTCACCAATTATTACTCCATTGTAATTTTCTAAAACACTCAAAGCCTGATTTACGGCATCTAACTGGTAACTATATCTTTTGTAGCCATGTTTCACCAAAAGTCTCTCTATAATTGGCTCCATCTTTTTAACCTGCTGTGTTTCCAAATATGTTTTCAGCATCAAAGTATATGCTTCAAATGGTGTAATATCGGCTGCTTGAGTATGTTCTTTGATTATCTTTATTATCACATCTATGTCATCAATAGGTACCGCCTTAATCCATAATTCATCAAAATACTTCTCTGCTTCTTTTGTCCCGAAATCACTTATTTCAACGTTAAATTCGTTTTGATGCCTAAATCCTGATCGGGTTAGATTGCTGCTGCCGGTAATGAATCTTGCTGCCTGTAATTCCTTAATTTCATCTTTTGCTTTAAAAATATAAAGTTTAGCATGGTTTGATTCTCGTGATTTCCGTAATTCCAATCTTCCTGTCTGTAAAAGATCAATGAATATATCTACATCCTGATAAAATTCTTCATTATCAAGCTCTTTATCATTCAAACCCTTTTGAAGAGATTCATAAAATCTTTCTCGAATATCATCTTTACTCATCCCTTTCTGTTCATCCTCTACTTCCAGCATTTTTCCTAAGTAACTATCAATCTGCAAGCCGACCAGAACTTTTAATTTGATACCTGGTTCTTTTCTCAAACTGTCACTTAATTCCTGCCATCCTGAAAAATAGAAGAATCCCACTAATATCTTAATCTCTTCACTGAATTTTATCAGTTTTTTTATCCTACTTTCCAGTGTTTTACCAACATCAGCATTGGTCATAAAATTACTGCTCATCTTATCTCCATTTCTTCATTTGGACTTTTTCACAGTTATTATTGATGATAATTCCCTTTTATTAATTTGCATCATAACATACAAATTAAAATGGGATATCTTCATTATCATTTCGTTCCATTTCTTCTACCACTCTTTCTAATTTTTTCTCGCTATCTTTCTTCACAATTATAAATTCTTCACCAGAAATCCGTTTAAGAATACTACAGATATTTACAACAAATTTATTGCAATTTGAAATCTGATTGTTATTATTAAATGCTTCAATGATATTATTCAATTGCTGACTATTAACATTTAATAACTCATCAATATACGGCAATAATTTTCCACTTTGTATAAAACTTTTACTGTATTTGAGAGCATTTGTAATTATATCAGTCCATTCAGGATTTACATTTTTCATGGTTTCAATTAGTTTTATCTCAGCATTGCCCCAGTTTGCTATTATATCCTGAAATTGATTTTGAAATCCTTTAGAAGTTATACTTTCAAGCTTAACTGCATAAACTTTAATACCCCTACCTAAGGCAAAACCTATTTCCTGATGTGTCCATTCACTATCATTAAAATCATCTGTTATAAGTGCAATTAGAAGATTCATTGATCTTAATGCTTCTTCAATTTTTACTATCCATTTCTTTGTGGGTGTCGCATCCTCATGGGCGACAAAACAAGATAGCCCATAATCCTCTAAGTGTTTCTTTAAATTAGATGCCTGCCCTTTGAAAGAAGCTTTATGGCTCAAAAATATTTTGTATCTTTTCTCATCACCCCATATCTCATTAATTTTATTTTCATCTGTCAATTCTGTATTATTTAGAAGTCCACTTTCAAATCTCCAGTCAGTTGAATCATTCGATTTTAACTCTATAGCAATTTTGCTGACTAATTCATCATCAATATTCGAAAAGCATTGCTCATTTATATCATTCTTCAAATTCTCTTCAAAACTTCTCCTATCTTGAATTAATTCTGCAATAATTTCACTGTCTAATATAAACTCGACTATCAAATATGTTGTATAATCATTGATATTTTCACTGGGTGTTGTTTTTACTGTTATATCGGATTTTACTATTATCTTTTGGTAATTATACTTCTTTTGAGTACTATAGTAGATATTCATTAAATGTAGTTTTTTATCAAGTTGCTTCTCAAATTCAGGAATATTATTCCTTTCCATAATTATCTACTCCTTTTAATTATCTATTTAAGCTTCTCGCCTTGCTCAACCTGTCCCAAACCAGCCTGCATACTGCCCTATATACATCCTTCCGCTCTTCTTCAGTTAAGCTCAAAGCATCAAATACAATGTCATCAAGCTCTTTTCTATCTGGTAATGGATTCGGCTCTTGCTCTTCTATTGGTATACCATTTTCTGGAGTGATTCCACACTCTATAAAAATGTTTTTTGCATTTCTTCTTTTTATTATATTTAAAGCTTTTTGAGGATCAGTATCTGGAATACAAACTTTGATTGATGATAAATCTGAAACAGAAAAATGCAAAATAGCTTGAGCTCCGGTTAATTGCCAACCAGAAAGTTGTAAAAATAATAAAGTTATTATTGAATTTAAATATAATACTATCTGTTTTAAATTACTCTGATCAATATAGATACCATAAAATTGGTCAAGTTGGTAAATCTCTGCATCATTCAGTAATACAATAAATCTCTCTCCAATATTGACAGGAACAATTATTGGGGCTATTTTCCAATTCTGTAAAGAAAACCATTTTTTTCTATTTCTACATGTTGATCTTTTATTATATTCCATTGATATACCATAAGAAATATATTTATTTAGTGAGTGATAACTTAATAATTCTGCATTTTGTGGAATACATAATAATTTCATAGTATCTACTTTTGAGGTTAATACCCTATTTACACCTCTAATGCTTCCAATACATGGATTAAAGAATTTATCGTCTATATTCTTTTCGTCTGCTACTGTTTGAGACAAATAAAAAAACTCATTGCAACCTGTCTTGATTCCAAATCTCACTTCTGCAATATCTCCAAGTCTGACTAAATTATCCTTACCCTTTTCCAGTATTGTATAAAATATTTCTGGAGCTCTTAAAAATTTTCCTCCCCACTTATCCCCTTTATATTTTCCATCTAAAGTACCTTCACTTCTCAATCCTTGATAGCTTTTTACAACGATTCTCTGTTTTTCCTCAAAAACCTTCTCACTTGTACCAGTAATATGCTCCATATTTTCTGCTGATATCACGTTTTCAAATGGCTTTCTGAATCCGACAAATCTTATCTCATTATTTCCCCCAAATCTCTGTACAGGTTTATCCATCAATGTAATCACTGTATTTATATCAGCACTCACAAAGCTTCTTTTAACCTGATTATCAATCACCAAATGCAATTTAACTTTATTCAGAATAAATTCCTGCATCCAAGCTCCATATCCCACATCCAGCCAGCTATTGCTGCAGATAAAGCAGTGTACTCCTCCCGTATTCAATAAATTTAAAGTATGCAGATAAAAATAAGTATAGAGATCTGATTTCTTATCTATCTTTTTTATCTGTTCTCCTCTAATATTGCGGAAATATCCTATATAATCGTTATAGATAACTTCCTGCAGCATCGTTTTATAAACGCTTTTATCCATTCTACCCAGAGGATCTTCTATTTTTTCCTGACGCAGATAGGGTGGATTACCAATTATTATATCAAATCCACCTTTCTCTGAAAATATCTCAGCAAATTCAATATTCCAGATAAAATACTCATTATGCTCAATATTTTCCTGCTCACCCTCTAATTCCTTGATCTTGCCTTCTAATTCTTTTATTTCTTCATTAATATCTAAAATTACCTGTTTATTAATATTAATACTTTCCTGAATTGACATTCCATCATCAAATAAGTCTTGCTGTGCAACTTGCTTTTCTTCTGAATAATTTATCAGTTTCTTTTGTTTATTTTGTATATCGTCTCTGATCTCATCAATCTCTTCATTTATGATACTCTTAAGAATCAACTTTTCTTCCTGCCTGATCAAATTCAGATCATGTCTTTGATTTTCAAAATACTCAGCCTTCTTTTCAATTAGGTTATTTATCTTTTTTTTCAAGTAACTTGAATTAACCCTTATTTCTTGAAATGGAAATAGTTTATTCCCTATCATCTGTACCAGACTGTCTCCCTGGCACACTTTAAAGTTCAGGCTCGGAAGAAGCGGTTTTGTACTAAATCTATCCGCATCAGGCATTTCTATAAAAAGTGTCAGCCATAAGCGCAATTGATTTATCCATACAGCCCATTGCTTCACTTCAACACCATACAAACTTCGAGATATTATTTTCCTTTTTCTAAGATATCGGTCACTTTCTTTTATTTCTAAAGGTGCTCTGGGTAATTCACTTATAAATTCCATCAATTCATCAATCACCTGCAGCATACCAACTTCAAATGCCCCAGAGCCTGCAGCGGGATCACATACTTGTACATGTGAAAGCATACTGTGAATATTTCTGATGTTCTCTGTTGTTAATTCAATTTCTGCCCTTTCTTCTTCAACTCCAAATATCAATACATATAATTTCTTTTTTTCAATAACTACATTCTTCTCCAGCCATTTACTGATTGCCAGTCGGCACATCAGATCTACTTCTGTCCTGGGCGTATAAATTGCCCCCATCTCTTTATTTATCAGCTTCTCAAAAATTATCCCCAGAAATTCGGGGTTAAGTTCAAGTTCCTCATCATATCTTGTATTTTCCTCAACTGTAAAATTATACTGAAAAAGAAAATTTATAAATTCTTCTATATCATCATCAGGTAAATAATAATCTTTATCATCAATTCCCTTTCTCATTTCAAAAAGACCTCCATTCAAATAAGGCGCCATCTGGAGTATTTCTTCTGTCTCTTTTGAGAAGTTATTAGCTCCATAATGTACCTTCCTACCTGGAGCATGACAAAATGCATCAAAAAATAACGGTTCTAACCATCTACTGTAAAATTCATCATGTATATCACTTTTCGCTCTGTATTTTCTGTATTCATGCCAGAATTCCTGGATAAACTCCTTCTTTTCTCCCAACCAGCCTCGCTTCTGAACAAATCCCAGAAATATTAACCTGATCACGAATAATAAAGCGAATTCCTCTCTTGCTTTTTGTGCTATCTCGTTCTCGCTGATTACATGACTAACTAATGACTCATAATGAGGCTTGAACTCATTATAAAAATCACTGCTGATTTCCTCTATTGAAAACGCTTTTAATATATTGCTTTCACTTGAATAGTCTGTTTTAGTAATCTGCTGCCTGAAAGTCTTATTTGCTTTCTCTGGCTCTATATAAAAACTATAGCGCTTATATGTTGTAAAATTCCTTTTTTGACCAAGATAATTGACCTTTATAAAACTGAATCGAAAATGACCATCATCACCATAAAAAACAACTAAAGCAGCATCAAGATTCTCGTTCTTGATTATCTTCTTCACAATGTCATATTGCATTTTCCTACATGACCTTTGCAAAATACTTCCCAATATCTTTCCGGCAAAGACACCGATTTCTTCATCTTTAGAAGTAATGATCAGTCCTAATTTCAAGAATTCATCAAATCTCTCATCTTCAGACAAATATGAGTTATAATCTTCTTTAGATTCACGGAATCCATCTGCCTTAACTTGAAAAAAATCTGTTATTGTTACATAAGAAATATTCTCAATCAAATTTTCTAATGCCATATTTGCCCCTTACAAATACATCCCTAAGTATATCAACTATTCTCCAAATAAAACTCACTATACTTTTATGTTGTCTATTATCCATTTATGCTCCATTATTGTTTATCAATTCTTTAGCTTTTATATTCATTAATTCTGAATATATTTTATTCAATAATTTATTGGTATCATTATAAAGTCTCTCAATTTCTTCCCACTTTTCATCATTTAAAACAATAATTTCTTTATTTCCAGAGTAGTATTCTAATATAACACCTTCTTTCAAATCATTCATTAAAGACCCATGAGCAAACGCATTTCTAAGCTTAATAACATCAGCTAAGTTCTTCTCAAGTTGATTTCTATCTTTCCCAGATGTAAGTTCTTCTTTTTTAATTATTTTTAATGCTAATTTCTTTTTATTATAGAAGGATAACATATCACTTCGCATTATTTCTAAAATAAAAAAACTCCGCTCTTTAAATATTCCAGGTTCAATAGTAAACATGTAATTAGATATGATATCCTCTAATGTATGCTCAATCTTGATAGTTGACCAGATAACTTCTGATCCATTTTTTCTTGCTATTTTTAGTTCTTGAGCCTTCTCTGTCTTTCCTAACTCTCCTATCTGTATCCCTCTCATTCCATTTGGAAGAGTAATATATTTCTTATTTTTTAAATCTTCCGCTGTGAAACCTACAGTAAATGTATTAGATACCGGAATCTTGATTTCTTTCATATTTCTCCTAATTAATATAATATCATACACCATTTATTTCAAATATCATAAGATTGAACTAATTGTTTTTCTGGCAAGTTTTTTATGGAGTGTAGTGATTATATGGAGTGCAGTGATAGATATGGAGTACAGTGATAATGTCACTGTGTGCGGTGCCAGCCGCATAAAAACTATCTCACTTACCAGTTCGACACATCGACATTTTCGATGTACTCCATATAAACCATTTCTCACCTC
>JAVCCH010000013.1 GCA_030765535.1 Candidatus Tenebribacter davisii | reverse complement strand
GCAGCAATATGATCGATCACAGTTCCATTCTTAATAGCATTTACTTTTATTGTTTTAACCAGACTCATCCTACACCTCCTCTAAGAGAATTGATATTATTGCCTGTCTTGCATAAACTCCGTTTTTTGCTTGTGGAAAGTAGTAAGCAAATTCTGTATCATCAACATCGGTATGAATTTCATCAACTCTGGGGAGGGGATGTAGAACTTTGAAATTTTCTTTTACATTTTGCAGCATTTTTTTATTTAATACATAAGATCCTTTAACTTTTTCATAATCTTCCGGATCTGCAAAACGTTCTCTCTGGACCCTTGTAACGTAGAGTATATCAAGATCATCAATATTCCCCTCGATATCATTAAATTCTTCAAACTTGATATCTTTCTCGGCAAGATCATCTTTAATGTACTGAGGCATCTGTAAGAACGAGGGAGATATGAATTTAAATTCAGCTCCAAATATTGCCATTGCTTGAGCCAGTGAATGCACAGTTCTTCCAAAACGAAGATCACCCGCTAAGCCAATTTTCAAATTGTCCAATTTTCCCTGAGTTTTTATAATAGAATAAAGGTCCAGTAAAGCTTGTGTTGGATGCTGATTAGCTCCATCACCGGCATTCACGACAGGGAGATCAACAACTTCTGCTGCATACCTGGCTGCTCCTTCAATTGGACTTCTCATAATAATAATATCAGAATATTGAGCAATTGTCTGTAAAGTATCAGCGAAAGTTTCACCTTTTTTCGCAGAAGTATTTCCTGTCCCACTCATGATGATTGTATCTCCATTCATCCTCTTCATGGCGGTATCAAATGAGAACATGGTTCTGGTGGAAGGTTCAAAGAAAAGAAGAGCTGCTAGTTTCCTCTGCATATTAGGAATTATCTCTCCCTTCTCTATCTTTGCAGCTGTATCCATCAGCCGCATAATATCTTCTTTACTCAAATCTCTCATTGAAATCAGATTTTTCATTTATTCCTCCTATTATTAGCCATTAATTAACACGAATGTACACAAAAAATTTCTTAAAGTAATTTTTTAAATTATAATTCAACATTTTTTACTATTCTAAATCCACCCCATCTAAGATAATAATATGAATGTAAAGCATCACGATGTGAAACACGACAACTACTATAACCATATGTGTAAGGAGCACCTCGTATTATACGCCAAGAACCACTAATTGGACCCTGGGGATTTTCATTTGGGCTATTACTATAATAATCAGCACTATACCAATCATTGCACCATTCCCACACATTACCTGTCATATCATAGATACCAAGTTGATTAGGTAATTTTGTGCTTACCTCGTGAGCATGAGTAGAGGAATTATCATTAAACCAAGCATAATCTCCGAGATGATCAGTAGTACCAGAATATTTATAATTATCTGTCCAATTAACTCCACCGCGTGCTGCGAATTCCCATTCAGCTTCTGTAGGTAGTCGATAACCGTCAGCATAAAAATCACAACTCCAATCAATTAGGTCATAGCAAGGTGTAAGATTATCTTGTTCACTTTTCAGATTACAAAAAGTTACAGCATCATACCAAGTTACATAATATACTGGATAATTTTTCCCAATTCCATAAGAATAAGCTGGGTTTTCATCGACAACTTCTTCATATTCAGCTTGTGTAACTTCTGTAATTCCCATATAAAAACTATTTAAAGTTACATTATGAATCGGCAATTCATCGTCTTCTCCTTCATTAAAATGGTCACCCATATCAAATGTACAACCTTCTACAAAAACAAAACCCTGTGGTAAACTAGGATCAACCTCAGTTGGTGTTTTTTCGCAACTAATGAGAATAAATAAATTTATTAATAGTAATCCAAGTAACATTTTCATATTTTCTCCTTTTCAGATTTTAATATTGAATACTAAATTTCTGATTGTTCTCAACTCACACTTCGTTGCGAGTCAAGTCCAATCTCCGTATTCAATTAATAATTATTAATTATTAATTCTCTTCTGAAATGCTTTCCAGGCTCGTTCTCGATAAAGTTTCGCTTCAGCTTTCGGGTCATCTGCCTGTAAGATTCCTCTTCCCACAATTATGCAATCTGCACCTCCACCAACTGCGTCCTCAATAGTAAGATATTGCTGTCCCATTGCATCGGAACCTGCTTCTTTTTTCACTCCCGGCATCATAAGAAGTTCACTTCCCGGAAATTTGGCTTTAAATCTTCTTATATCTTCCACACTGCTGCCATGTCCGATAAAACCAGCTACCCATTGGGGATTATTTTTAGCAGCTTCGAAGCATTTGCGAGTGTATGTTTCATTTAACAGATTACCCTTGGAACTCATGCGAGCTAACACGAATCCCGCATGTCCTTCAATGCCTTCGAACAATCCTTTTAAGATTAATTCACCTGCAACCATGTGGACTGTAACGTACTCTGCCCAATCCGCAATTTTATAAACACCATTTCTAAATTGATGTCGAACCGTGTTACCTATGTCAGCAAATTTACGATCTTCAAAGATCAGGAAATTCTGTCGTTTTGCATATTCCTGCAGTTTGGGAACGAATTTTTCATCATAATCATTAATAATATCCACATGAGTTTTAAGCATAACTATCTCATCACCAACTTTATCCAGCATTGCGAAAAATTCATTTTGAGTTGTTACATCAAGCGAAAGAACCAGATTAGATTCTTTTTCATTCATTTTATCTAATAGTTTTTTTATTAATGGATTTATATATTTTTCTTTCTTTGCAGGTTTTGTCAAGCTGGATGTAAATTCCTCAACCTCTTTCACTTTTTCAGCAGTGATCAAATCTTTATCTTTCAATAACTGAACTATCTCTTCAAGCGAGATCAAACTGTGAAGCTTATAACCATCTTTAGCAAGTTCCTCTGTTCCGTTGGAGCTTCTGTCTATCACAACTACAAAATCTTCAATTACGATTCCCTCTTTTTCATATTTTTCAGCAGTTTCAATTTTACTTGCTCCGGTTGTTATCAGATCATCGATCACCAGACATTTGGCACCTTTCTCAAATTTACCGATAACGTTGTTGCCGGTTCCATACGCTTTCTCTTCCTTGCGCATATACACTAGAGGTTTTTTCATTTTAGATGCAACAAGTGAAGCAATTGGCAAAGCTGTGTAAGGAATTCCTGTGATTACATCAAATTCCATATCTTTGATTCTTTCAACTAATAGATCAGAGATTCCTTCTAATATGTATGGGAAACTGATCATATCACGCAGATCAAAATAGAATGGTGATGTGAGTCCGCTTTTTAGTGTGAATCTGCCAAATTTGATAGCTCCAATTTTTTCCAGTTCCAGAACAAATTGCTCTTTTGTCATTTTTACTCCTTTTATTTTTTGCTACGCAGCCCCAATTAATTTATTAATACTTTTCACTGTATAAATAATTATAAATATATGAAATATAAATATAAACATAACCAAACAAAATTCTAATAAACTTGAGCTAGTATGAATTATTTTTGAGAAAATTAAGCAAAGTGCATCAATGAGAACCCCAAAACCAAGAATCTTTGTAGAATTTAGAATAATTTGTTTATTATAAATAATTTGTTGTTTGTATTCCATATAATTTGTAAATAATGATTTTACTACTGAATTACTTATCTTTGAAATCTGTATCCATAGCTCTTCATAAGGCATTTTTTCGAATTTTTCGACATCATCAGCGTGCAAACCTCCAATTAAGATAGGATCAGTCATTCCATTTTTCAAAAAGTCGATTTTATTTTGAATTGATTGAATTTTAAATATACCAAATACTCCAACAATAGCAAGAATTGCTGCATTTGCCTGTAATAATGCAGAAAATAAGTAAATTGATGTATATTCATAAAAAACATTTGTTAATAATTCTTCAAACATTCTATTCTCCTTTTCTCATTCATTTCAGGATTATTCCACATTGAGTTCATATTTCCTTCCATTAATAAAAACTGTATTTATTTGTGCTTTAACCATACTCCCATCAAATGGTGAATATTTTGCCTTACTTTTAAACAAGGCGGAAATTATTGGAGATTCATTTTCTGTATCAATTACTGCCAGATCTGCAAAATATCCTTTTGTAATCTTTCCCCGATTTTCAAAGCTAAATATTTCTGCCGGTTTAGTGCTTGTAAGTTCTACTAATCTCTTGATTGGAATTTCACGTTCATCAAATTCTGTTATAATGATTGGTAGAGCTGTTTCGAGCCCGGGGAAACCGGATGGAGCAATTGAGTAATCCTCAATCTTTTCATCAATTGTATGCGGAGCATGGTCACTTCCTACACAATCAATTGTGCCATCAATTACTGCTTCAAGTAAAGCGTTATTATCATCTTTAGTTCTAAGTGGCGGATTTACTTTCCCAAAGTTTCCAACCTGCTTTAAAATTGTCTCATCCAATATAAGATGGTGTGGTGTTACTTCGCAGTAAATATTCTTATTACTTTCTTTCGCAACTCTTATCAATTTTATTTCTTCTTTAGTGGATACGTGACAAATATAAAGTTTATTACCAATTTCATTTGCTATTCTCAAAACAAGTTCGGTTCCTTTAATCGCGCATTCTCTGTTACGTAAAATGTTATGAATTTGAATAGATTTCTCAGCAATTTTCTGCTGCCATTTATCTAGACAGCTCTGCAGTTCAGTGTGAACAAGAACGACTTTATCATATTTTTTTGCTAATTTAAAAATCTCTTTTAGTTTATTCTCATCAGTAATTACTTCATTTGAACTGGAGCCAGCTAAAAAAATCTTTATTCCTGCAACATCAGTTGGATCACTAGCAAGAATTTGTTCTAATTCCTGCAAATTATTTTCAGTAGCTCCCAGGTGGAATTTGTAATTTATTTTTGCTTTTTTTGCAGCTTCTCTTTTAGCATTTAATCCATGTAAGTTTGTTGTTGCAGGTTTTGTATTTGGCATATCTATAATTGTTGTCACTCCACCTGCAATTGCTGCTTTTGATACAGTTTCCCATGTTTCTTTATGAACCATTTCCATATCACGTACATGAACATGAGGATCAATCATACCAGGTATAACCAGCAATCCTGAGCAATCTAACATTTCATCATGTGCTGGTTGCTTTGATCCAATATATTCAATCAGCTCATCCTTTAACAGGATGTTCTTGATTCCTTCAGAAGTTTGACAATTCAGTAATAGTATTTTCATTATTTCTTATACTCAACCACTGCGAAGGTCTTTGACCATTTGCAAGGTTTATTTTGTTCGAGTTTGTTCGATGCTAATAAACTCAAAATTTAATCCTCTTCCCTGATGCATCTCTATGATATTTCCCGAATTCAGTTAACTTTTCTACTTTCCTTTTAGAAAGTACAGGTCCTTCCACACAAAGCCTGATCCCACTTGGATCCATTGTGCAGCTTCCGCAAATACCAACTGCACATTTCATATATCTCTCAAACAGGAATTCGTATTCCAGATCACCTATCACATTCTGTAAAGCTTTCATCATCAATTCAGGTCCGGAGGCATATACAAAATCAAATTTCCCTTGTGCTATGATCTTCTGAGCAATCTCAACAGCTGTTCCTGCTTCACCCAATGTGCCATCATCGGTTGTATTTATAACATTGATATTTAGATTTTTAAAACTATTGTCAAAAACATGTTCTGCTCTTGTGCACGCTCCGTTTATCAATGTTATATCAGCTCCAGTTTCCAGCAATACTTTAGCTAAGAAATTAAAAGTTGGAACTGCATAACCACCACCAACCAGCAAAACTTTTTTATTAGACACAAAAAAAGAGGAGCCATAAGCACCTCTTATTGAAACATAATCTCCAACGCATTTTTGGAAAAGTCGTGTAGTAAAATCTCCTATTCTTTTTACTGTAATAGAAAATTCATTTTTACTACAATCTGATATAGAGAAGGGTTTTTCTCCACCTTCGAAATCCGTGAGCATGATAAATTGACCCGGCTTTGCACCAAGAGAATGATTAAACGTGAATGTTTTGATATCTCTTGTTTCATCAACTATTTTTGCAATTTTTAAAGTTATTCTTTTTTCCATTTCTAATTTCTCATTTCACATTTTTAATTTTTCTAACTTCGGAATTTCTTGCAAAGAGGCATATCCATTCTCTGCCATAAATTCCATAATTTCACTATTTATCTTGTTGAAAACTTCAATTCCACGGTAGTGCACAGCTGTTCCAACACCAATAACTTCAGCTCCAGCCATCAACATCCCTATGGCATCTTCACCATATGTTACTCCACCCATTCCTAGTATTGGAATATTCACAGCAGAATAAGTTTGGTAAATAAGTTTGAGTGCAATAGGTTTTACACATGGTCCGGAGAGACCCCCAAATTTATTAAAGAGAACAGGCTTGATCATCTTTGTATCTATCAGCATTCCTGGTCCAACAGTATTTATCATACATAATGCATCAGATCCAGCTGATTCCGCAGCTTTAGCTATAGATACAATATCATAAACATTGGGTGAGAGTTTGGTGATAACAGGAAGTGTTGAAATTTGTTTAACTGCTTTGGTAATTTTATAAACCTCATCATGAGATGCTGACAATGGGATTCCAAATTCATCAAATACATTAGGACAGGAGAGATTTAATTCTAAGAAGTCAGCTTTTGAATTATTTACATGTTTAGTCAGCTTTAAGAAATCTTTAGTACTTGTAGCAAAAACGCTCGCAATAACAGGAATATTGGAGCGCTTCTTAAACTGGTCGATCTCGACAAGGCCATCCACAATGCCGGGATTACATAATCCCATACAATTTAAGAAACCACCCTCGAATTCTGCAATTATCGGTCCTCTATGTCCAGTTCTTGGTTTCATAGTTAGTGATTTACTGGTAACTATTCCTGCGCCATTTTCAATAGAAATATTAAAACCGGAAAATGCCATACCTATAACACCTGCCGGTAAAACAAGCGGCGAGTTTATTGTGTGACCTAAAAACTTAGTTTTCAAACTTTTCTGCATTCCCTTTCCGTTTAGAATTTTCCAGTTCGAGATACTTATGTTTTAAATTTTTTCGTGAAATATTTACCTCTGACTTGCTTTACTAAAAAAAGTTATCGTGATTATTGGTCAATTATTTTATCTTACTTAATAGGTTTATTTTTATACAAAAAAAATAAACCGCCTTTAATAGCGGTTTATATGATTTTATTTAATTATAAATATTTTTTTGATACTTCTTTTAATTTTTCTATCATGTCAATTTTCTCCCACGTAAATTCCGGGAGTTCCCTGCCAAAATGACCATAAGCTGCAGTTTTTTTATAGATTGGTCTTTTAAGCTGTAAATGTTCAATTATCTGCTGAGGTTTTAGTGG
>JAVCCH010000145.1 GCA_030765535.1 Candidatus Tenebribacter davisii | reverse complement strand
TGGCTAAAATGGACTTTTGATTTTGTACGTACTGGTCTATTAATATATTTAGCAATTGTAGGTCTTACTTGATCAAATCATATTCCCTCTCCTCTGGGGAGGGTAGGGAGGGGCGATTCTTCGATTTTGCCAGAACTGCTTTACTTATATATCTTGCTGTCTCAGGTCTTTCCTAATGGAGCGAAGCGGAATGTTGATTAATGTTTGGCGCACGCGGCGATTCTTCCAATCTAACATCTTGCTTAATGTGGGTGCGCCTGTTAGCAGCTTCTTTTTCATTTCAATAGCAAACATTTCTTAACTGCTTCAGTTTTACCATTCACATTAAGTTTGTAAAGATAAACACCTGAGCTTATTTTTTTACCTGAGTCGTCTTCTCCATTCCAAACAATTGAATGCTCTCCTGCTGAGATTTGGTCGTTTAAAAGTGATTTTATCTTCTGACCTTTGATGTTGAAAACTGTGATGTTTACTATGCTTTCGCTCAGAATAGAAAATTTAATTGTTGTATTTGGGTTGAATGGATTTGGGTGATTTCGTAATTGAAATTCATCATTAGCTATAATATTATTCTCCAATCCCGTTTCTACCCCTAATTTTACCAGCCAAAAATCACCGGCACCAGCACCATATCCATATGTTTCGCCAGCTATTATATATCCACCATCAATTGTTTGTTTTATTGATTTAAGCCAATCCTGTGGATTACCACCAATAATAATACTCCACATTTCATCACCATCTTCATCTATATTAATTACTAAACCATCTACCAGCGACTGCTGATTAGTATATCCACATAAAATAAATCTCCCATTATTAGTAACTTCTACTGAATATGCATTATCCATTTCACCTTTATCTATTTTTTGATACCATATTTCATTACCACTTTCATCAGTTCTAAATAACACGATATCTTGATTGCTCGAACCCGTTTCTAATGCCAAACCGGTGACTATATAACCACCATTAGGTATTAAAGACACATAATGACCAGTAGTTTCATATCCTTCTTCATAATAGGTTTGATTCCATAACTCATAACCATTTTCATTTGTTTTTATTAACCATGCTTTTCTTGATGCACCAGAAGAAGTTCCTTGGTTTCCAGAGATAATAAATCCTTCGTCAGCTGTTTGTTTAACACAATAGACATAATCTTGACCATAAGAAGTTCCATGATCAAAAAGTCTATTCCACTCTTCATTACCAACTGAATCTATCTTAATAAGCCAGATATTATAATTCCCAATCCCAAAAGTATTTGTGTGTCCAACAATAATAAAACCTTCATCGTTAGTTTGTTGAATGAAACTACCATATTCTGGTCCAATACCACCAATAGTTGTATTCCATTCTTCATTTCCAAATGAATCAGTTTTAATAACCCAAATATCAGCACTGCCTGCCCCATATGAATTTGTGCTACCTACAATTATATATCCAGAGTCTAAAGTTTGCTGAACACAATTCGCTTCATCATTTTCATTTCCTCCAAATGTTCTGTTCCATTCTTCATTTCCATTTTCATCGGTTTTGATAAGCCAAATATCATGCATTCCTAATCCATAAGATTGTGTTCGACCTGTAATAACATAACCTCCATCATTGGTTTGTTGTACTGAATTAGCGTTTTCATAATAAATACCACCAAATGTCTTTGTCCATAGTGTATCTGGTGCTTGAGCTACTAATACAGTACAAACCATTAATAAAAAATGCATAATTAAGATAACTTTTTTCATCTTTCCTCCAATTTTTTTTAAATATTTTTTGCTGCTAACATATGCACGCCACGCCCTTATAAAAGGTTCACATAACCAACCTATAGTTATACTAAAAAGGTTCGCAATAACTCCAATATATTTTCTTTCTTTATCTTTTATTAGTACAATGTTCATTCTTGTTGTTTTCTCTCATTTAATAATTTTCATTTCGATAAATATTTTTTCTTTTTTAATTGTCAATAACTTTCACACTTTAAGAATCGGCTTTCGAAGAAAACGATCACTTCTCTTTCACCTTCACTATAACAACCGGCACCAACGCCAAATGGCTAAAATGGACTTTTGATTTTGTACGTACTGGTCTATTAATATATTTAGCAATTGTAGGTCTAACTTGATCAAATCATATTCCCTCTCCTCTGGGGAGGGTAGGGAGGGGCGATTCTTCGATTTTGCCAGAACTGCTTTACTTATATATCTTGCTGTCTCAGGTCTTTCCTAATGGAGCGAAGCGGAAGGTTGATTAATGTTTGGCGTGTGCGGCGGGATCGGAACGATCACGCCCAAAACAAACAACCCAAACCCTAAATCGGAACGATTCAGGACAAAACCACTGCGAGACTGATCTGCCGACACGCTTAGTCAACAGAGTTTCCATGCATGGGAAAGCAGGGAAACTCTTATTATGTTATGTTGCTTCATTCAAATTATTAATCTGTATTTTTTCATTTTGCTTTAATGTTAACAATAAATGGTTGAATAAGCTCAATCTGTTTTTCAATCGGAAGATTCAATAATAAGTTCTTTCTATTTGAAATTTCTTTTTCGTCAGGTAGCAAAGAAATTAGATTTAACAAATAATTACTTTTAACTGCAAAATTAACATTTTGAGGGATTATATCAGCATTTTCGTAAAAGAATTTCGCATTTAATGAAGAAAATACAATCCCTATATATTCACCATTTGAATTGAAAAGCGGACCACCGCTATT
>JAVCCH010000009.1 GCA_030765535.1 Candidatus Tenebribacter davisii | reverse complement strand
TGCTGTTAGGGGATTGTATAGGGGATATGATAGAGATTTTCTTATTGACGAAACAATTAAATACTTATTTTATCCAATTACTTATTACTTCTTTCTTCTTGTATTTGATGAAAAAAAAGAACTTGGATTTATCAAAAAAATCTTCGAATATTGCATAATTCTTGCATCTATTGCATCACTTGAGATTATCATGATGTATCTCTTTATAACTAAAGGTGAAAGGGTGTTAACACGATTCGGTAATGTAATTTTGGTTGGATTGCTTATTGCACTTTCATTTCTAAGGTTTAAAGGTGTTGCAACAGTTATAAGAATTTACTACTATTTTTCAATAGTAATAATGTCGATTGGAATATTGTTAACTATGCAACGTTCTATATGGATTGCGACTGCAGCATCAGTAGTTGTATTTTATTTTCTCGATCTTATAAGTAAAAAAGCGTCTTTCAAAGAAAGTGTCTTGAAGCTTTTAGTTCTTTGCATATTACTGTCTTCCATAATATATGTTTTCAATAGAATTTCATTAAACACTGAAGCTATTATGGAACGAACAGAAAATATGCTAAAAGGGGAAGTTGATTCCAGCTTAGCAATCAGGATTTACACTTTCCTTAAGGTACTCGACATTACAAAAGACGAATTTCTTTTAGGAAGAGGATTAGGAGATGCAGCTTTTTTCCCTCTTCTTACTAGTCACGCTAAAAATCTAGTGGATAATAGTTATATTTCAATATATTGGAAAATGGGATTATTGGGACTATTAACATTCTTTATTTTGTATACTATGGTTTTCTGGAAGTTAATTTGCATTATAAAACTAACAAACGACCCCATCGTGAAGTCAATTTCAATTATTATTTTCAGTGTTTTTATAGGGCAATTTATAAATAGTTTAGCTTGTGTTGTACTAACACAGTATCATTATAATTTTATATGGGCAATGTTTATTGCTGTCACAGAGTTTCTTTATAGGAAGACAGTCTCCTTAAACTAGTTATGTATTCATTTTTATTGATAAAATCAAAAAACAACACTGAAAATATAATTTCAAAAACATCACAAAAAGTATCAAAATGTCTCAGGAAATTTGATTTCGACTTAGAAACCAGACTACACAAAATTGACAAATCGAATATAAGTTGGTTTATCATTAAACCTTCCCAAAAAGTAACAAACTCATTATTCCATACTTTCTCTCGAAATAGTATCCATATTATTATATATGGAAATTTAATCTTACCATTTACTGATAATCCTGCAGAAAAACTTTACGATACATGGATAACCGGAGGTGTAGACTCTGCCAGACAAATGAATGGTTGTTTTTCGGCTATTATTATTGATGAGAGAAATGATGAAGTAATTGCTTTTAGTGATATATTTGGTTTGAGAAGATTGAAGTACTATAGTAAACATAATACAACAATTATTTCAACTCAAGATATCCCTGTTCTTGCAACTGGTTTAGTTCCCATAAATTTCGATCCTACAAGTCTTTATTCAATATTATTTCTTGATTGGTCTTTGCGTGGTAAAAGCTTAATTCAAAATATTTGCAGCATTCATCCTACCGAAATTCTATCAATAAAAGGAAACAAATGCAAAATTGTAAATCAACCACTTATTACAGATGAAAATAGAATTGATATCAATAATAAAAAAGAATTGAAAAGAAATGTAGATGAAACGATTTCACTTATGCAACAAGAAATTGAATTGAGAACAAAAAGTGCTGACAAAATTTATTTGGACCTAACCGCGGGAAGAGATTCAAGAGCAATTCTTGGATTAATACTTTCAAAAAGAAATATTCGGCAAAAAATATTTTCGAGAACAATGGGAAATCCGGCAAATCCAGAGGTAAGAACTGCACAGAAAATAGCAAAAATCTATAGTTTAGAGCATGAAAACACTGTACCTCAGATAAGTGGGGATGATTCTTTTATTAAGCATGCTAAATTACTTTCATTTGCTGCAAATGGAGATACTACCAGTCTGAGAGCAATTCATCCTTTTCCTAATATTGAAGACTGTCACTTCCCAAAATTTAATGGTATTGGAACTGGAATATATTACCGGCCAAAATTACATAAACAAGTTCACGATCTCTCACGAAATGATATTCAAGACTTTATGCTTAAAAAAACAAGGAAAATTGAGATCAAGAATAATGATATCCAATCAAGCTTTAATGATAGATTACATGAAGGTATCAGTGAAGTTAGTGACCAAGCTTTGCTTTCTGGAGATGCTTTAACCCTATTCTATTTGTATGAACGGATGAGTATTTGGGGCTCAATGGTTCAAAAAAGTAATTGGAATCTTAGAGAGTTTTCTCCATTTGCATCTTCTAGAGTTATCCAGAAGACAATTCAATTACCATTAATTTATAACTTAACATACCCCTTGCACAAGGAAATAATTACAAGGTATATTCCACAAGTTTATTGGATGGAAATAAATTATAATCCCTTTATACGATTTCCGTTCTTCTCATTACCGGATAGATCCTACAATCTGCTGACTTTTTTTCAGAAAAGATATTATTCTGTTTACTATCGGTTAGCCAGGCTTCATTATAATCAGAAATCAATATTTGAGATCAGATCTGATTACTTTTCTAATAATTTAGAATCCTATTTGAATGATGTGTTATTGGAAGAAAATAGCATCAGCCGGAAGTTTTTTGGAATGAAATATTTGAGAAAAATGATATCTGATCATGTATCTAAGAAAAAAAACTTCATATTATTGCTGGGAAAATTAGTATCAATAGAAGAATTTAGAAAACTAGTGGAAGAAATATTATGAGTAGAATTGATTCAATAATTATTACAAAAGGATTTCCACCTATAGAAGGTGGGATTGAAACCTATATGTTTCAGCTAGCTAATAGATGGAATTCAGGTAATGTTTGTGTGCTCTGTGATAAAGATGATTCAAAAAGAAAATTAGAGTTTGATTTTAAAGTTAACAGAATTTCGAATGAAGATTGTTCATATATGAAAGCAGTTTGGACAATCTTACCCAAATTACTTTTCAAATCAAAAAAGAAAATAATTGCATTACGATATTTTGTTCTGTTAATTATGACTAGAACAGTACTGAAATCAATGACATCAAGGTTGCACGTCTTCTTCAACGAAATGATTTCAAGTAATGAAAATACTGTCATTCAGTGTGCTACGCATATTTATTCCGGATCGATTGGACTTCTAGGTAAATTATTGTTTAATAACAAACTAATTGTGTATATTCATGGAACCGAGTTACTGAAATATCAGGAACGTTGGAATTTTAATCTTATTCAAAAATTTATTTTAAATAATGCTGATCTTATCATTTCCAATAGTCATTATACCAAATCAATTGCTGTGAATCTGGGAGTATCGGAAACTAAAATTAAGGTTATTAATTTGGGGGCTGACACAGAGAAATTTTATCCTACAGATTCCAAAGAAAAAATTTATAAGAAATATAATATAAATAAAAAGGATATGTTATTACTTTCTATCTCACATCTTATTCCCAGAAAGGGAAATGATATGGTAATCCAAGCTTTACCAAAAATAATTCAAAAAATTCCTAATGTAAAGTATATGATTGGTGGAGCAGGAAGGAATAAGGAAAAATTATTGACATTGGCAGACGAATTAAATTTAAATCCATATATAATTTTCGCAGGATATATTCGAGATGATGAATTGAATGATTATCAGAATGCCTGTGATGTGTTTATAATGCCAAATAGGAAAGAAGGTTATGATGTTGAGGGATTTGGCATTGTATTTCTAGAAGCAAATGCATGTAAAAAGGCCGTTATAGCAGGAGCTTCCGGAGGTGCTGTAGATGCTGTAGTCGATGAAAAAACTGGATATTTGGTAAACCCTCTATCTGTAGAGGATATAGCTGAAAAGGCAATAAAATTATTATCTGATGATAAACTTAGAGAAGAAATTGCCGATGCCGGGTATAGAAGAGTTGTTACCAAACTTAATTGGAAAAATGTAGTTGAAGATATTGAACGGTCTATTGTGAAACTTTATGATTAAAGAAGCAGTACTTAAATTAGGGAAACATTCTATTATATATGGTCTAGGCAATATTGGAACTAAGATTATTTCAATATTATTGTTACCATTATATACTACTTTTCTAACACCAGCTGATTATGGTGTTCTTCAAATCTGCAATGTATTAAGCTCCATACTTGTTACTATATTATTATTGGGAACTTCATCTGCTTTATTCAAGGTGTATTATACAGATGAAAATGAAGAAAATAGAAAAACTATACTGGGAACAGTATTATTGTTTTATTTATTTTTTGCAACAATTGTAATATTACCACTTGCTTTATTTCGAGATTCCATTTCACCTATACTGATAGGAGGAGAAAGGAGTAGTTATCTATTTCTAATAGTTCTTATTGCGGCCTATTTTGAAGGGTTAATTACATTAGGATTAGCAATTTTACGAGCTAACGAAAAATCTACTACATATGCAATTTTTTCTATTGTTCGTTTGCTGATATACATATGCTTAAATATATTGTTCGTTGCTATCTTGAAAAGAAATTACATGGGGGTTAAAGAAGCGGCATTATTAGCAATTTTAATCTCGTTTGTAATTATATTTTTACTAACTTATAATAAGATAAAATGGAAATTCAACAGGATATATCTAAATGAGGTTTTAGTAATTGGAATTCCATTGGCAATTGGTGGATTAGCAAGTTGGGTGTTAAATATGACAGATCGATATATGCTGAAATTCCTGCTTCCAGAAGACATTGCTTTAACCCAAGTTGGTTTGTATTCGCTTGGTGCAAAGATTGCTTCTTTTATACATTTTGCACTTATTGCTCCTTTTATGTTGTCATGGGGAGCACTTATGTATTCATATCAAAATGATCCTAATGCGAAGGTTATTTATAAGAACATTTTAAATATTTTTACTGCAATTGGTGGAATTGTATTTATTCTAATCTCATTATTCTCACCAGAAATTTTGCATTTATTTTCACAAAATGAAGAGTTTTTTTTAGCTTATAGAGTTATTCCATACCTAACTTTCTCAAAGTTATTATTTGGCATCTACATGGTTTTTACAGTTGGTGTTACATTAACAAAAAAAACAAAATACATTTCATATGCGAATTCTATTGCTGCAATCTTAAATGTCGCACTAAATTTTGTTCTTATTCCCAGATTTGGAATGATTGGAGCTGCACTAGCAAGTTTAATTTCATTTGTTATTAGAACAATAATTCTTTACTTAAGTGCACAAAAGCATTATCACATCAATTATGATATTGTGAAAGTAACCAGTTTTATTTTTATTTTACTTGGAATAGCGATTATTCAGAATTACTTCCAGATCTCAATTATTTGGAAGTTTATTTTATTTTTTACAATATTATTAACGACGCCTTTAACAGGATTAGTAAGGTATTCTCATATTGCAGCTTTATGGAACGTAATTTTAAAGAAGGTAAGATAGAAATATGAAAAATATTTCAATATTAGTGTGGAATGATTTTACACATGATAAAAGAGTAACGAATATTTCGAAAACCTTTTGGGATGATGGAAATAATGTTACAGTGATCGCAGCAAAACCCTATAGAGGATTACAGGTTTTAGAAGAGAAAGGATTTCATATTAAACGTGTACCCCAATTTTCCTCATTATATTCAAAACAGAAGAATTTAGCTTCAGAAACTAAACTAAAAAACAAAATGCATAAAAAATCGGTATTTAGATTCTTAAAGAACAATACGTTTAGGATTTATATTACATCATTTTTAAATTGGTTTAGCTTTAATTTTGGATTGTTATTAGCCGGAATCAATTCAAAACCAGATATAGTATATGCTAATGACCTGGACACATTAACTGTAGGTTATATTATTTCAAAGATATGTAGAGCAAAACTAATCTTTGATAGTCATGAAATCTGGTTTTTTGGAAGCAAATATTTAAATAGCTCAAAATTTAGACAATTAATGTGGAGAATTCTTCAAAAAATACTAATCAGAAAACCCAACGCTGTGATTGTAACCACAGAAACACGTGCTGAGTACTTGAAAATGCAATATAATTTAGAAAAAGTTCACGTGATTCGAAATTGCTCTCGTTATGAAGAAGTAAAACCATCGAATTTGTTTCGAGATGAATTTAATATATCCAAAGACACTCCTATTTTAATCTATCATGGTTCTATCAATGAAATTAGAGGGATTTACACAATAGTTGATGCGGTGAAAACTTTAGACAATATTGCAGTTGTCTTTATGGGCTTGGGTAGTGACCTTATTAATCTGAAAGAATATATCAAGAAAAATAACCTAGATGACAGGATTTTCGTAAAAGATGCGGTAAAGCCAGAAGAGGTGTTAAATTATATTGCCTCTGCTGATATTGGGATACAATTGTTCCATTATACATTCAACCATTATACTGTGATATCAAATAAATTATTAGAATGTATAATGGCAGGTTTAGCTGTTATTGCAAATAATTATCCTGAGATGAAAAAAATAGTTGTGAACGAGGATCTGGGAAAAGTTGTTGATTATAGAAAAATGAATGATATAAAAGATGCAATAAGCCAGGTGATCAGCAAAAAAAATCTGGAGAAGTATAAATCGAATGCCAAAAAAGTACGTAAAAAATATTCTTGGGAAGTTGATGAATATAAACTATTGGAATTGGTAAAATAATGGGCAGAAGAGAGAAGATAGCGATTATATTGTTTGGAGATTACATCTTTGATGGACGAGTTCAAAGGTGTGCTGAAGCACTAGCTGAAAGATATGAAGTAAAAGTATTTGTTACAACAGATTACTCTGAAGATTATCCCACCATTTTTAGAGGAATTGATATCGAATTTATACCTTTAAAATCAAAGAATTTACCAAAACATCCTTTTGTCCAAATACTAAAATTTATCGAATATTTTGCAATTACTGCGAAACATATAAAGAAATACAATCCGGATTATATTCATTGTAATGATGTTTTTACAATTCTTTTTGGATTGATGTTTTATAATCAAAAGGTAGTTGTTTACGATTCTCATGAGTTATGGAAAGATACGCAGCACATGAAAGCTTACAACAAAAACCTGTTTAAAATAATGGTTTTCATAGAAAAAATCGCAATAAAAAAAGTTAGATCCGTTATAACTGTTAATGATCATATTGCCGATATACTTAGAACAGATCATGACATTGAATTACCAACTGTAATACGGAATATTGCAGATTATGATGAGATTGAAAATTCTGATATTGTTAGAGAAAGATGCGGTCTTTCCAAGAATGAAAAGATTGTACTTTATATTGGTGGTTTTTCCTCCGGGAGAGGTTTGCAAAATGTAGTAAAAAGCTTTCAATATGTTGATGATCATATTGTAATGGTTTTTGTCGGAAACGGATATCTAAATGAAGAGTTAATTATCCTTCGGGATTCATTACAATTAAACAATCGTATTTTTTTTCTGGATCCAATTTCTCAGGATGAAGTTCTTAAATATGAAAAATCAAGTGATTTAGGTATTATTTCTTATGAGAATACTTGTTTGAATCACTATTATTGCCTTCCGAATAAATTTTTCCAATTTGTTCAAATGGGTAAGCCATTAATTGTAAGTAATTTCCCTGAACTCAAAGAGAAAGTAGAAGAATATCAGCTTGGTTACATATTCGATCCAGATTCAATTGAAGATATTGCAAAATCTATAAATAAAATATTTTCCAATGATTTTAGTATAAAGGAAGAAAATCTATATAAATTTCTTAATAAATATAACTGGGAAAATGAAAAAAAGAAGCTTCTCCTACTATATTCTACAATAGGTAATAATGAATAAGAGAGTTTGTATAATTGCTCCTGTTCATCACTATCAGGATATACGTGTATACCAGAAAGAAGCAAAAACTCTTTCACAAAATGGATACACAGTTTTATTAATAGCTAGGTGTGATCACGACAAAATTGAAAATGATATTCAAATTATTAATATTAAATACAAAACTAGAATTCAAAGATTTCTATTGATTCCATACATTTATTATAAAGCGATTAAAACTAAGGCTGATTTTTATCATTTACACAATCCTGATACTATAATTATTGGATTTCTATTGAAATTGATGGGAAGAACAGTAATTTACGATACCCATGAAGATTTCAAGAAAAAAATACTTATTAGATATTGGATACCTGGTTTTTTGAAAAGAATTACAGCCATGTTTATTACTTTTTTAGAAAGAGTAGCCGGATTATTGTTTGATGCTATCATCGTAACTCAGAAGAGTGTAGGACATAGAATAAGTAAGAAAGCCTTAGTTCTTACAAATGCACCAATAAAGAATGGTGAATTGTTTGAAAATGCCTATCAATTTAGTGAAGGTATAGTTGATCAGCCATGTAAAAGACTAATTTATGTTGGTGGAATATCTAGTGCCAGAGGTTTAAAAACAATGGTTCAATCTATGGCCAACTTGAATTTAGAGTATAGTACACGTTTATGGCTGATTGGTCCATTTGAAAATAATCTTGAATGCGAAAAAATTCAAGAAATAGAAGGTTGGGAATATGTAGATTATCTAGGTATTCTTCCACAAAGTGAAGCATTTGCCTATATGATTAGATCAGATATAGGGTTAGTTTTATTAGAAGATGTAGCAGATTATTCTCAAACAAGTGCAAATAAAATATATGAATATCAATGTTTTGGATTACCGTTTATTGCAAGCAATTTTTCGAAATGGGTAAATGAATTAAAAAAAATTAATTCAGGCTTATTTGTGGATGCAAGTAATGTTTTGGAAGTCTCCAAAAAAATTCTTTATCTGTTAAAACATCAAGATATTGCGATTGAAATGGGAAGAAATGGAAAATCATACATTCAAAATGAATTTAATTGGGAAAATGAATCTACTAAACTTATTCAATTGTACAAGGATCTTGTATGAAAATGCTCTACATATCACAATATTTCCATCCTGAAATAGGAGCTACTACAAATCGTGCTCTAGCAAATGTCAGATACTTGGCAAATAAAGGGCATGAAATAACTGTTCTTACTGAAATGCCCAATCATCCACGAGGGATAATTTTTAATGGATATCGAAGAAAAATATTTAAAACGGAAAAAATGGAGAATTTTACCGTTAATCGGATATGGGTTTTTACCAGACCCAAAAAAACCTTTATGACCCGGATCTTATTTTATACTTCTTTTTTATTTCTAGGAATACTACATACAGTGTTAAATTGGAAACATTATGATTTAGTGTATTTAACTTCTCCACCTTTATTTGTAGGTTCTATTGGCCTGAATTTGAAGAAAATATTCCACAAGACAAAATTGATTGTTGAAATCCGTGATCTCTGGCCCGATGCTGCGATTGAAATGGGAGAGTTGAATAATCGGCTATATGCTAACTTCAGCTATAGGTTGGAAAAAAGGATCTACAAACATGCTGACCATATAATAGCTGTTACCGAAAGATTCAAAGAAAGGATCATTAATAAGGATGTTCTATCCCATAAGATATCAGTTGTAAGAAATGGTAGTGATCTCAGTTTTAAGAAGGTACAGGTACCACAATCCTTAATGAGCAAGTATAATGTAGATAATAATTTTATAATTGTTTATGCTGGAAATTTAGGACTTGCTCAGAATCTACAATTTGTTCTTGATACAGCTCAGATCCTGGCAAATACGAATATACTGTTTTTACTGATTGGAACTGGCCCTAAAGAAGTTGAACTGAAAGAATATGCTGAAGAAAATAAAATACTGAATGTTGAATTTATTGGTGAAATTGCAAAAGAAAATATTAGTGAATATCTATCACTGGCAGATTGTGGATTAATTCCACTGAAAAATATTAAGGTATTTGAGAGTACAATTCCTTCTAAGTTATTTGATTATATGTCTGCTAATTTACCAATTCTTTTAGGTGTTAAGGGCGAAGCAGCAGAAATTTTGACAGAATCGGAAGCTGGCATTACTTATGAACCTGATAATGCACAAAATCTTGCAGATAAGATTGTCTATTTACAAAATAATCCCAAAGAACTTGAAAAAATGAGTAAGAAGGGAAGAGCATTCGTTGAACGTAATTTTAACCGCAATGATTTAGCAAAAAAGTTAGAAAAAATTATTATAACAGAAATGGAGAATGTTTAATGAAACTTCTAACCATTATCGGGGCTAGACCCCAATTTATAAAAGCTGCGGCAGTAAGTCGCGAGATTGCGAAACACGAAGACATTAACGAGATAATTGTACATACCGGACAGCACTTCGATGATAATATGAGTGATATCTTTTTCCGACAAATGCATATCCCTAAACCAGATTACAATCTTGATATTAATAGTCTTACACATGGTGCAATGACCGGGCGTATGATAGAAAAAATTGAAGAAGTACTTCTTAAAGAAAAGCCTGACTGGGTATTGGTTTACGGTGATACAAATTCTACTATTGCCGGTTCACTGGCAGCTAAGAAATTACACATTAAAGTAGCTCACGTGGAAGCTGGCTTACGCTCATTCAATCGCAGAATGCCGGAAGAAATTAATAGAATTCTTACTGATAAGATCAGTGATATTTTATTCTGCCCAACAGATACTGCTGTGCAGAATCTTCAGAAAGAAGGAATCGGGAAAAATTCACTTGCTCAAATTGTAAAATGTGGTGATGTAATGCAGGATGCTGCAATTTTCTATTCCAATATGGCACAAAAACCTGATTTGGAATTACCTGCAAAATTCATACTAGCTACAATTCATCGTGCAGAGAATACCGATGACCCTGAACGAATGAATTCAATATTTAATGCTTTTGCCGAGATCTCAAATGATATTCCGATCATCCTTCCTCTTCATCCACGCACAAAGAAGATCATTGCAAACTCAAAACTCATAACTCAAAACTCACAGCTAATCTTTATCAATCCAGTTGGTTACCTGGAAATGATATATCTACTGCAAAAATGTTCTTTAGTTATGACCGATAGCGGGGGACTGCAGAAAGAGGCTTTTTTCTTTAAGAAACCATGCGTAACACTGCGAGATGAAACAGAGTGGGTGGAATTAGTTGAAAAAGGATTTAATGAAATTGTGGGTGCTGAGAAAAATAGTATTATCTCCGGATATGAGAAAATGATTCAAATAAAACCTGACTACAATATCAATCTTTATGGAAATGGAGAAGCTTCCAAAAAAATAATATCCAAATTAAAAAAATAATGGAAACGTTTTAATAGCAAACAGATAGCACATATATAAGTCCCGAATTATCGGGACTTATTGTTATTATTTTAAAAAAGTTCTTGACATTCAGACTCATGGTGTACCACTTGACCCGTACAGTAAAACAGCAAGGAGGTAAAATGAAGTTTGATGAAAGTACTCCAATCTATCTGCAGATTAAAAGTGAGATAGAAAAAGCGATTATCTTTGGTTCCTTAGAAGAAGAGTCGGCAGTACCTTCAATTCGCATTATGGCTAAACAATACAGATTAAATCCACAGACTATTTCCAATGCGATAAACGAACTTATTAATGATGGAATTCTTTTTAAGAAAAGAGGAATTGGTATGTTCGTAGAAAAAGGTGCACAGAAGAAATTGAAGACCGTTACGTATGAGAAATTTGTTGCTGAAGAACTGCAAAAGTTCATAATTAAAAGTAAATCACTTGGAATTACAAAAAATGAATTGTTAAATCTTTTAGAAGGGTTCTATGAAAAAGGAGGGGGAAAGTGATACAGGGAAATGTGATTAAAGTAAAAAATCTTACAAAATATTATGGAAAATTCAAAGCTCTAGACAATGTTGAAGTGGAAATTCCGGAAGGAAGAATAATAGGATTATTAGGAAAAAATGGAGCTGGGAAATCAACCTTTATGAGATGCA
Source organism: Candidatus Tenebribacter davisii (assembly GCA_030765535.1). Taxonomy (GTDB): domain Bacteria; phylum Cloacimonadota; class Cloacimonadia; order Cloacimonadales; family TCS61; genus Tenebribacter; species Tenebribacter davisii. The sequence goes on along the minus strand of JAVCCH010000009.1, from coordinate 4,010 downwards.
TTCTTGGGTTCTTGAAACATACTGGACAAATTAATATATTGGGTAATTCTTATAAGAGACATCAGCAATCAATACATGAGAACATAGCATTTATTCCTGATGTGAACAGTTTAGATGACAGACTAACAGTGAAACAGACAATGGATTACGTTTCTGCCATAAACAGCTCGTGGAATAAAGAAAAAGCTCAGAAGTTACTTGCCAGTAGTGATCTTAAACCAAATAAGAAAGTAGCAAATCTTTCCAAAGGTATGAAAACAAAACTTTATCTTCTGATAACACTTTCTCTTGATGTGAGGATCCTTCTTCTAGATGAACCAACACTGGGATTGGATATCGTATTCAGAAAAGAATTTTTCAATACGATCTTAGGTGAATTCTATGATGAGACAAAAACAATTATAATTTCTACCCATCAGGTTGAAGAAGTTGAACAGATATTACAAGATATAATCTTTATTGATGAAGGAAAGATCATATTACAAAAAAATATTGAAGAATTAAAGAATGAGTATTCAGTTTATACAGTTCCTTCCGATCAGAAAGAAAAACTTGAACAATATAATCCAAAGATCATTAGTAACACTCTTGGTAATGTTAGTGCAGTGCTGGACAGTAAAATCGAAATTGCTAATGCTGAGGTGAACAGGCCAACTTTATCAGACTTATTTATGGAAAAAGTGGGAGGTTCAAATGAATAAATTCAAAGCACTTATCATAAAAGATTTTCAGATCAGTAAGAAATCATTGATGATCCCGATATGGATCACGGCGGGATTTTACCTATTAATTATTTTAATGTCATCTATTGCTTATTTCACTGGTCATATGAATATGAGCTTAGATCAGATCCAGGGTTCACCACCCTCAGAGACAATAAATTACATCATAAATATTGCGATCATGGGCTTACCCGGTCTTATAAGTTTAATATTTATAATAATATTAACACAAGGGGCGTTGAATGAGAACATAAGAAATAATAGTGAACTTTTCCATCGTTCACAACCAGTATCCATCTGGTATCAATCAGCTTCCAGGTATATTGTGGGAATTGCAGGAAACTGGCTTGTACTTTTTTTGATAGCGTTGTTTAATTTCATAGTTGTTGCAATTGTGCTATCAATAATTGACAAGTTCATTTTTGCTACAGCTTTTGCCGGGATGGCACAATCAGTTGTTTCTTTTATGAAAACTGGCTTGATCATTGGAAGTTTAACATTTTTCTGTTCAGCAATATTCAAAGATAAAGCTTTCTTACAGGGACTAGCAATAATAATTGGAATACAATTCTTATTTATCATTATGAATGCACTTTTACATTGGCATTTGCCGCTTCCCCTTAATTATATCATCAAGTTGATCAATGCTGCTGCACCATCTTCTTTGGATTCAGAATTTGTTAATGAAAATGTTGGATTGTATATTTCGGAGTTATGGAAGAGACTCGTAATTAATTGGAAAACTTTGTTACAAATAGGAGTTAGCGGAGTTTTATTTGTAGCATCAACGTTCATATATAAGTACAGAGAAATTAAATAGGATCATAGGAGGTAACATGAAAAGATCTATTATAGTAGTTATTATGATATCGGCAGCTTTGTTACTATCAGCTGTTACACAAGATATTACAGTTAAGGAAAAAGCTCTAGCATTAAAATTCGATAATGTCTTCATCAAAGATATTGTATTTGTGGATGGGAATGATATCGTTATAGATCACGCGAAAGATGCGAAAGTGATCATCAGCAAAGACAAACAGGTAATTAATATCAAAGCAGAAGATTATGCTAAGATCAAATTGGAGTTTCCGATAGGGAAGATATACACCCTGATTGTAGATGGAGGTAAGGTAGAATTCAATGAAAATCGAGTTTCCATCTTTGAAGATAATGTGAAAAAAGTTGAATTTCGCGATGGTGGCTTATTTATTACAGATGATGGGGAAAACGTGGAGATCAGTTCTGACGGGATCCTGGTAAACAGTGGAGATGAGTTTGTTGAGGTCAGTTCTCGTGGAATTATTGTAGAAACACCGGAAGAATCACAGCATATAACAGGATTTTGGGGTCAATTATTAGGTGGAGCAATAAATCTTATTACTAAAAGTACTATCGGCTGGATCGGTAACAATCCAGGTTACATCGTTAAACATATGATAAACGATGATGACTATAATAATGACATTAATATAGGATTTAGTTTTGACAATGATGAAAATATTACAAGAGATTTCCATGAAACTTTCCATCCTAAGAAAATATGTGAACTCAATGTTCATAATATAAATGGCCAGATCGAGATCAAAAACTGGGATGAAGATTTTATTGATATTTCCGCACTACTTAAAACCAACAGAACCGAAGATGAACTGGATAAGATAAAGATTGAAATTCTTGATAAAGATGGATGCACAATAAACACAAAGAAACTTAAGAAGGATCCTAAAGTCAGCGTTCATTACAAAATAAAAGTTCCAAAAAATGTTCAAGTGAACAAAATCAACACTTCCAATGGAAAGATTCTCATTATTGGTGGAACAGGTAATATGAAGCTGAATACAAGTAATGGAAAAATCGAAGTCTTTGATTCAAAAGGAAGTTTTATTGCTAATTCCAGTAATGGACGGATAGAGTATGTTAATCTAAAAGGAAAAGCAGAAGCTTATACATCAAATGGGGCAATCCGTATTGTACGAACTCCCGGATTTAAGACAGGAGTAACTTCCAATGGTAAGATAACAATTGAAGTTGATGAGCAAATAAAGAATAATGTTGATCTTTCTACTTCCAATGGAGCAATTAATATCTATCTTGATCCAACACTTGATCTAAATATAGATGCTTCAACTTCCAATTCTCGTATCAATCTGAATGGAATTGAAGTAACAACATTGGAATTCTCAAAAGATTATCTGGCCGGAAAGATAAATAAGGGTGGAAAGAAGATAATTGCCAGTAGCAGTAATGGAAGTATTAATCTTTATAAATTGGAGAAATAGAATGCATTCTGCAGTTATTAAAGGAATATTTAGAATAATTACAAAATGGTTTTGTAATTTGTATTTATATTCCAGAAGCCTGAAAGCAATTGGTTAAATTGTTATTTAAGTTCATGCAGGTTCAATTTCGTAAATTGAATCGAAATGTTATGAACGCAAGAATAAATATGTAAGGAGAAAAAAAAATGAAAAAAGTACTTGGATCAATCATAATTCTAATATTTGCATTCACTCTGAGTGCACAATCACCAATCGCAGCAACTGATAATTTCATGGCTGTTAAATCAAATCCAGCAGCGATGGGAGTAGGAAATAGTGGCGGATTGACCTTTATAGGTAACTATGATAAAGATGGTTTTTATGAAGATTATTATTCAATCATTTTCGGTGGGAATAATTTTGGCTATGTGCTGGATAGAATTGGAGATAATAATTACCACCGTTTAGCAATGAGCAGTACGAAAACAGATCTATTACCAAATGTTTACTTGGGTTTATCCTGGGATTGGAAAAATAAGTTTTTTAAAAAAGGGGATATCAAGGAATCGATCTTGATCCGTCCCACAGATTATCTCTCATTGGGAACAGTAGTTCACGGCTTTTTCAAAGAAGAAACAACGTATGATTTTGGCGTAGCTGTAAGACCTGTATTCTTTAATAGCAAGTGGATAGACAGGATAACATTTAGTGCTGACACAAACTTTGACAGGGAAGATTTTACCAAACCGGTAGTTGGAATTCAAACAGAAATTCTGGATGGTATAAAACTTGGTGGTTCTTATAACATGGAAACTGAAACCATTGGTATCGATTTTGGAATTTCTTTCGGTAATTTTGGAATTGGCAGCACTTTAAACCAGGATGCAGAAAAGGAATTTACTCATGGTCAATACTACTTAAGTTCATCAGATAAGGCATTCCGTACAATTATTGGACAAAATAAGAATTACTTCCTGGATTACAAATTGAAAGGTGAGATAAAAGAGAAGAATCCGGTTCAAAAATTTGG
>JAVCCH010000189.1 GCA_030765535.1 Candidatus Tenebribacter davisii | reverse complement strand
TTTTATAATTAGCCACCATCCTCCGCATAAAGCTACGGCACCAGACTCTGTCCCTCCGTCTCGACAAGCGGCAGGCGGATTACACGGCTTAGCACCAGCCTTCAATAAAATTACGACTCGGCAAGCGGGATAATGTAATGTAAGATTTTTTTAACCACGAAAATCAAGAAATTACACGCAAAATGTAATAATATCTATTGCTACACTTTTTATCGATCACTTAGAATGACTATATCTGTTTACGGGAATATCTTTACCTTATAGAGGTTAACTAATTGTAGTAAAATAATATGCTCCTCTCAAATCCTTACTCTGTAGGAGTTATCTGGTTTATGGGCATTTAATTTTGTTAATCTGGGTGGAAACTTCATGCGGATGGCACCGCACACAGTGACATTCTCACTGTACTCCAAAAAATCGATGTGTACACCGGCAGGGGAGAAAAAGGAAAGGGATTTAATGAAAATGGATGCGGATGATATGAAGTTAACTATACTAATACTCGTGTTTATCATATAAGTCTCTTACTCTTATTGATACAATAAATATATTCCTATTGACAAATAATTAATGAACAAATTTATTGTAAGAGTAATTATAATATAATGTATGGATGATAAGAAAGTTTACTGAGAATAGAGGTGATATTATGATGAGATTGGCTGAACATTACGATGACATCTTTGGTGATGATGAAATAAGAAATTAATAATATCTTAAGGACTTATAATGGCTTTTAATGAAGATACACATGTTACGAGACCAGCGATAATGTATCTATAAAGATTTGAGTATATTTTTAATGACCCCATAAAAGGCAAGGAGAATTTAGTGGCTAATAAAAAAGTAAAGAAGCAATCGTAACAATTTATCATACTATGGAAACACGAAGAAGAATAAATGAGCAATTGAAAAAAAGCATAAAGCTACTTTGCCCAGTATTAATGAAAGGGGTAGTGGAAGATAACAAAAGGATGGTAAATGATGGAAAGTAATCAAATTAGACTACAATTACACTATTGTTTTAACGATAAAGAATTACACTCAATGAATGCAGAAATTCATAATGAATGTGAAAAACAATTCTTAATGGCAATTATGCATCTTAATAAGTATTTAGATGAGCCAATTATTATTGATATAATTCCTTCAGAAGAAGGAGGTTTTATTGATATCTTCATACTTTTCATAAATCATCCTGCTGCACTTGTTTTACTCACATCTTTAGGAACTGCTTTCTTTTATTCAAAATTACCCGCCAAGCTCACTACATCTGAAGAAACAAATATAAAAATTGAGAACATTTCGAAATTAAATGAAATGAGCATAGACGTAAAACTTACTGAAGAACAATTTGATTATATTGTTTCTGATGACAAATACTTAAAGAAATTAAAGAATAGTTTCTTCAAAACAGCTAAAAAAGAAAGAAATATCAAACAAATTCAATTCACTGGCACAAATATAAAAGACAAAGTAATTATCCCAACTATTACTGTAAATTATGATGATTTTGATAATTTACTTGAAGCAGTAGAAAATGATGTTGAGGAAATTGTAACTTTTGAAAGAATTTATATTGTAGCCCCTGTTTTAACTCGAGGTAGAAGACTTAATTGGAAAGGTTTATGGAATGGAAAACCTATAAGTTTTAAATTGGAGAATTCTGATTATCTTGAGAAAGTATATAGTCATCAAATCAGATTCACAAATGGTAGTTTCATTGATTGTGAATTGATTGTAGAGAAAACGATAAATTACAACAAAGATACAACAGAATTCAGATACTACGTCGAAACAATTATTGAAAATGGTATTGATAATAATGAATTAATCACATATAATAAAAAGGTAAAAAATAAAGATAAAACAGACAATAATATTAAACAACTGACAATATTTGATTCTAATAAAAGTGAATAAATTATGATAAAATTCACAGAAGCAATTAATCGTTCAGCTGAGGGTGAATCTGAAACATTTCGCAAATTACATTTGAAGAGCATTTAGAAAATTATATGATGTTAATAGGTTATTATTCAATTGAAGAAAATTGGGGTAATTTTATTGATAGTAATTAAGATCAGCTTTTTTCATTAAAAGATGAAAATCGGGTGTTAGCAAAACTAAATCAATTGCTATTATCCAAAATGGCAAGGAGGTAGGATATGAAAATCAAGAAAGTAAATATTAAGAATTACCGTCTTTTAAAAGATTTCGAACTTGAATTAGAAGATAACTTGTCTCTGATTATTGGAAAGAATAATACAGGTAAAACATCTATCTTAACTTTGTTGGATAAGTTTTTGAATAAATCTGATAAGAAATCATTTGCAATCGAGGATTTTAATCTGGACTTCAGAAAAGAGTTAAATAAATTAATCACACAACAAGAACCTAACAATTTAGAAAAAAAGAAAATTGGTATACAACTGAGATTGGAAATTGAATATACAGAGGCAGATGACCTATCTAATATAAACAGATTGATGATGGATTTATCTCCAGATAATAATAGGATTATTCTGGGATTTGATTATGTGATAGGTAATGATGAACTTAATAAGATGGCAGAAACATACTTAGAATTTCAAGAAAATGAAAAACAGAAGAAAGTAGTTAAACCCAGTTATGAAGAAAAAACATCAGATGATTTTTTAAAAGATTATCAGGCAGATTTCTTTAACTTCTCTAAAAAGTCTATTCAATATGATACAGAAACAGATGCAATTAACGAAGAAAACTACATTGATTTAGAAAAAGAAAAGATTTCATTAAGAAATATTATTAATTTTAAGTTTATTAGTGCTAAAAGAGAAGTTTCTAATAAAGACACTGATAGTACCCTATCAACTCAAACCTCTAAAATATATAAGCAATCCGAAAGTAGTGATGATAAACAAGAAGCAA
>JAVCCH010000104.1 GCA_030765535.1 Candidatus Tenebribacter davisii | reverse complement strand
CCCTTTTAAGAGGTCAAAAATTCGTGTTTTCGGCTTAAATTTGTCGAAATCTTGTTTTTATAAAAATATGCAATTATTTATCAGTTAATGTCTGGAAACGAAGGTGTCCATTTTTGCGGTTTCATCAGTTTTCCTTTTAGTTTTACTCCCCATTGCGACTTTGAAAATAATTCAGGATCACTTGTTTCATAAAAATGCCTTGTGTCGTTTGATCTTGTTGGTTCTTCATAAGATATTGACCGATCCCCAATATCACAATTTATTCTGTTTAAAGTAGTAGATAATTTTGCCGAAATTGCTGGTGTCTGTGATTCAAAAAATTCGCCGTCATCTGCAGTTTTTAGCCATGCTATTATATCTGTTCTATAAGAATCAATCCAATCAAGGACAACCTTATAATCCCAAAATTCAGTAGCATAACCAAAATTCTTGGATTCTAATTTCGTAGTAATATCAAATCCCATTTCAATATTTAAATTCTTTAGAGCTTGGTAAATCAATTTACTAAATATTTGATAAGCATAAAAATCTGTAGGAGAATAAATCTCGATAAGAAATTCGATCTCATTCAATTTAACTGAGATATCTGGTGTTTTTTTGTTGTCTTCTCGCCTTATTGCTTTTACTTTATTTCCTAACTTATCATACAGATATTTGAAAAGGTATAATTCCGATAGAGCTCTTTGAAATGTAATCATATCCGTTTCTTTTAAAATGCTCTCACCTATCTCATCACTTTGAAAACCATATTCATTAATCAAATAAAGGCACTTTTCAATATTGGGATAATGAGAATTTTCCAATAATCTGATAATTTCACGAGAATCTATACTTCCAATATTTCCTAACTTTAAATTAGAATTTATCCAAGCATATTTCTTGATAAAATTATAACTTCTATCAGTAATCTTGTAACTAATTGCCATTATCTTGCATCCTTTATCTTTAGTCAGGCTCAGTCCAACCATATATCCTGTTACTACTATTGAAGCTAATCTTACAATGCGAAGTTTCTTTTGAATAGTACCAAGAAGTTAAAACACTACCAGCATCTATTTTTCTTGGCTCACCCAATAATTGCCTAACTTGATCTTTTGTCATACCAATTTTTAGTTTACGCCATATAGTTCTATCTTTCCATTTTTCTGAATATTCTATTTCATTCGTTTTAGAGTTTCCTACTAAAGCTTCCAGTTTAGCTACTCTATTCTCAAGTGCAGCAATTCTTGCTTTGAGATTTTTGACTTCATCAGACTGGTTTGCTGATAGTGAATAAGCAAATAATGCAATAAGAACCATGAAAACTAATTTTTTAAAATATGATAAACCGTTTTTCATTTTACCTCCTAATTTAACATTAGGATTTCGTGTAATTTTATTTTGTCAAGATTTTTCACGATGACAAAATTATTGTGTCGTCGAATCAGAGGCTAGTCCACGTACATGAGCAGAATTCATAACTCCAACTACGGGAAGTGATGATTTTTGTATCCAGTGAGGTTTCAGAACATTCCTTCCCCTTTTTTCTAGAGAGTCTCTTTCTCAACTTATTGAATTACATACTCACTATGATTGAGTAGTGACAAAGTGACCTTTTTTTTGAAAACAGAACTAAATCCAGTCCATTTATGATTGTTTATTGATTTACCTTTATCAATTGAAGGCTTGAAAAGCATTGTCTCCCTTGTCAACATCTGCTATATATTGTCTTGAATTCGTTGAATGACATATTTAAAATTATTGAATAGTGACAAAGTTACAATTATTTTACATTGATAATTATTTTTTATTATACACAATCCAATCATCCTTCTTACCCTCGAAGCACATTGTTCTTCTCTAGTCACTTCTCAATCTGCTCAATACAATTCCTTGCATTTTCGAATATTTGCCAAGCAAAGTCATCAATATCATTCTTCATTTCTTCTGCCTTCTTTCCTTCAGCATAAGCCAACAGAAAATCACAATACTTCCCAATTCTTGGATCTTTATCTTCCCTCAACCTTGCAACTTCTTCCTGTATCTCTTCTAAATAATTATCCGTTTTACTATGAGTAGTTATTGCCATTTGTGTTAAATTTCTATATAATTTCAGAAACTTACTCACTTGCAAAGCTTTTTCATCATAAAAAATCATATACTCTCCAGTTTTAGTATCAAATATCATTGTTGTAGTTGTAGGATAGTCACAACCTATCAGATTAAAGATATTAATAATATCATCAATATTCAGTTCATACAATTTCTTATTTTTAGTCTTATCTGAATTGAAGTAAATCCCTGCTAGACCACCATTTTTGTTCACTTTAACAATAAATACAAAGCTATGAATTATTAGGTTGCTTATAAACTCGATATCTCTCGTTTCTTGATTCACTATATTGAAATCATATAATTTTTCTATATAATGCCAATTCATACAATTTGCTTTTTTAACATTAGAATACCAATGTAGAACAATTTCTTTTTTACTCGCTTTATCGGTTAACTTTGTTTTTGCTTCAATTAATTTTCTAATAGAATAAAATCCAATGAAAAGGTCTTTTTCAATTTGAACCCTTTGAGCTTCACCAATATTGTCAGCTTTCTTTAATCTCTTAAATCTTTTTGCCATCTTAAGTAAGGGTTCTTTCCAATCACTACTTTCCCAGATCATTATCTATCCTCTTTTACTAAACCAAAACACCAATATTAAGCATAACGTTCTCCCTTTATTCTCACAAATAAATTCAGTTATTCCCACCCTTTTTCAATCTCCTTCGCCTCTATTATTGCTCCCTCAATTTTTGATTGTGTTAATTCCTTTTTTACTCTATATTTGGCTCCTGATAGTAAACCATAATAATCCAAAGAAGAACCGCTATATGCTAGTAAATACCATTTATAGGCTTCTTTATAGTCTTGAATAACTCCTTCCCCATGTTCATAGCATAGTCCCAAATTGTTTTGTGCTACTTCATTTCCCTGCTCTGCTGCTAACCTAATCCATTTCACAGCTTCTTCGTAATCTTGAATGACTCCTTCCCCATCTTTATAGCAAAACCCCAAATTGTTTTGTGCTACTGCATTTCCCTGTTCAGCAGCTAATCTATACCATTTCACAGCTTCTTCGTAATCTTGAATAACTCCCTGTCCATCTTCATAGTATAACCCTAAAATATATTGTGCTAATGCGTCTCCTTGCTCTGCCTTAAACTTCGTTGATTCAAAATCACTTACTACATCCTCACTTTGAGCAGTTAAAACAGTCAAAAATAATAAAATGATTATACTACTAACTATTCTTCTCATGTGTTCTTCCCTCGTTTCTATTTGAAACAAAATGCTTATTGATTATACAATTGCCTTGCATAATAACTTTTTGGAGTTACTTTTTTAAGTCTCATATTGGTTTCCCATACATAGAGTAATTCTTCTCCAGTTTCAATACATTTAACATTTTGGCTTACTTTATAAGTGTCTCTACCAATGGACCTTATTGTTTTATCAGTTATCATAACGGTGTATCCATCCATTCCCATTAACTGAATCAATGCATCAATCTGATTGCCAATTGAATACCCCAAAGGTCCATCACCATAACTCATAGTAAAATCATACACATTCTGATTATCAACATTATTATTACTATTACTGCTTGTACTAGTGGAATTATTAAATAGTGCAATTATTATAACAAACAATAATAATAATAATAATACAACTGACATTTTTTGGGGTTTCTTCTGCAGTGGTTTATCTATAAAATGTTTGCCTTTCCGCTCAAACTTAAGATGTTTATCATTATCAATACAAAATATATCTATTGGTCTAATATCTTTTAACTCAAAATTTACTTCATACCCTGGTTTTGGTTCAATATTTGATTTCCAGTCATAAAGAACAAAATCATAATGATTATCATTGATATCTCTAAGAACACCTCTTTTTGCTAATTCATCAAAACTAATAACTATTCCTTTCATTTTTATATCCTTTATTAATTATTATATAATTTTCTGATAAAACTCATTCCTGTTCATATCGCAACCCTTCATTATTTCAACCTACCTATTAAAGATATAATATATATGTCATAAGGTTGAGTTAACTAATTTCTTGGCAAGGATTTTTTTTGAAAAAAAGCTCTTTTGAAAAATGACAGATTGACTCATCCTTTCATTAGTATCATTCAAGAAGATTACTGATCGATATCTCTTACCTTCGGCTTTTTGGATAACTTCTAACTTGCCAAGTTTTCTCAACCAGATAATTATCTAACAATTGCAAGGAAATTTCATAAATTCGATTTCAGTATATACAAACATTTTTAGATATTTGTATATACTAATACCTCCCCCTACCCACTTTTTTTTAAAGAAGGTTATTTAAATTTCATACTTATTTTAATGTTCTAAAATTCTGGTAATATTTTTTTCTACAAATTGAATAATAGAGCGAACAAGAAATTATGGAAAAAAGGAGGTTACATGGACAAGCCCAAAAAGACACTCGAAGATGCTCAGGATTCAAGACTTACTGTACAATTACCAAAATCATTGATTAGGAAAATAAAGCTGAGTTCAATTGAGAATAATCAGACCATCAAAGAGACGTGTGAGAAAGCTCTAAAAGAATACATAGCAAACCACACAGATAATCTCTCTTAGCGTATTATAGCCATTTTCAGATATATATTATATACATGTAATGTATATTGCATAGAGCTATTAGCTTGCTGTTATATACCCTGATATGTCGATTCTGATATATCTAAAAATCAGTTAAGTAGGAGATTTTATGAACATCCTCATTACAAAGAGAGTTATTATCACAGCCCTTCAAGTTGTCTTACTTCTAAAGGAAGGTGTAGATCTCATTGAAAAGGTAAATTCTGGCAGGTTTGATGAAGTGTCTTTTAGCTCTAAGGAGTTACAAGATGGATGACTATCTCAAAGAAATGCTGGATAATATCCCATCAAATGTAGAAAAGAAATTACGAGAGATTGCAAATGATGAAAATCAGCTTGCGGATTTAGTAGAAACCTTTATTGAAAGAGCTGGAATCATGGAATATCATGGGAATATTCCCAGAAAAGAAGCAGAGAAACGAGCTCTAGCAATTGTTATTGATAACTTTAAGAACGAGAACTAAACTGAAGAGATGGAAGCCCCAAAAGGTTTTTCATCTCTTTTTTGTTTTCCTCTTCGATTGACAATCCTAACTAATGTCAAATTATAGTAGCTGAATCCTGTTCAGAAGTATAACATATCTATTGGAAATATAGCTTTTATAACGCACCTATGAGTCCTATGAAGAAAAATATAACGTGACTCTCCACAAAGCTGCTTTTCCTGCTCCTGACGATTTGATAGGATTAGTATCTTTCCAAAGAATATAGAGAATCAAACCTAATAAAGGAATAAGAAAACAAATTACTCATAGTCCACCAATGGGACCATCAATTGTATTAGCTTGTTGCTTAACACCACAGTAAGGACAAACGAAAGCTTTGTCATCTATCTCCTTTCTGGATAATTACCTTAAATATATTTTATATAATCCTAATTTCTGCAATCAATCATTACTGTGCCAGCTTGACAAATATACACTTTGTTGACTCGTGTATCATTTTTATAATGATGTTCTAATGTTTTCCTCAATTTTATATATTCATCATCACTTACTACTTTTTGAATTTTTACATTAATCAATCGTCCAATTGGTGTAATGGTATAAAGTCCATCGCTAGTTGTTATAGAATGCTCTGTACTTCCTAAAAGTCCATAACTTTCATATGTTGTTTCCAAGGATTCAACAAATAGATCAACTTTCTCAAATAACTCGTTGTTACTTTGTGAACATCCAATAACAAGGATAAAAACTATTAGATAAAAGAGTATTATCTTCATATAAACCTCCTACACTAATTGCCACGTAATATTAAGTGTGTACAACGGAATCAGTATAGTAATCATATTACATTGCTGCTCCGCACATTGACATTGTATAATATACGATAACAAGGATAAACCCCCAAATTGCTGCTTTACCTGCACCAGAAGCTTTAATTGGTTTTTCATCTTTCCAGGAGAAATATAGGATCAAACCAACTAATGGGATTAAAAAACAAAGAATACCTAATCCCCCAACAGGACCATCTTCAGAATTACTAGATTGCTTAACACCACAATGAGGACAAACGAAAGCTTTGTCATCTATCTCCTTTCCACAATTATTACAATACATTTTCCCTCCATTTGTTGATTTTTCATTTTCAATAGCTATATTATATTCATTAGATGTCAACTAGTTTCTTAAAAATAGACCCATAAAAATGATATTACCATACTGTTTTAAGTCATTTATTATCCAATGTTAATAATCATTGAAAAGGTAAATTCTGGCAGGTTTGATTAAGTACCTTTTGACTCTAAGGAGTTACAAAATGGATAACTATCTAAAAGATATGCTGGATAATATCCCATCAAATGTAGAAAAGAAATTACAACACACAGGACACTTAACTAAGGAAAAGGTCATGTGTTCGAATCGCATCTGGGGCGCGAATGTAATTTTAATAATAAACCCGTAGAGACGCACGACTGTGCGTCTCTACCACGCAATTCAATCAATACCGCCAAACGCCGGGATTACCCGTTTGGCAATCACGGTTCCAAGATCACATTATCCCATTCTAAATTTTCAGGACTAAATTATTATATATCAAATCTCTGAACTCTGATCTTACTTTGAATTCATCGGCAAAGTCGCGCCATTTTGCTACATTGCTTCTTATATCTTCGATAATTTGTTTAGCCTTTTTAATATTCATCGATTTAGCAATATTTAGCAGATCATCATACGAGATTCCTTTTCTTTTTCCATTAATGCTTAAAGCGTGTTGACTCACCCAGATACTTTTTGGATCAAAGGCATAGCAAATATCATATGCTGGAGATAACTCCCACCTTGAATTTTCTCTTAATCTAAAAGCAAAATTCTTTGTATGGTCATCACAATTGCTGGCTACAACATTGAAAACCATCCTACGAAACATTTGAACTGCATCGTTATATGGTAATCGCAGTTTCCTCATTGTCTGAAATAGTTGTTCATAGCTGTAGATTGTAACCTGATTATAATTGAAATGCTGCATAGCACATAGAGTTTGAATATGGTGTCTGGTATTGCCATTTTCACGATCAAATCTTTGGGTCATAAAATGTGCTCT
>JAVCCH010000086.1 GCA_030765535.1 Candidatus Tenebribacter davisii | reverse complement strand
AGGAAACGATTTTTCCTAAACGTGATCCAGGAGAGTTTGATTATGAGCTTACGCCCAAGTATCAGGCTTTTTTCACAGAGGCATTAAATTTTGCCCAGAATCTAACCAAAAGTGATGATGTAACCGAGAGGCGAAGAAGAGTGCATTATTGGACTGCTCTGGGTTTACTCCGTGGCGTCATGTCCAGCCCAGCATCCGGTGTCATGATGCTAAAGAATCGCATTGGCAACATCACATCTGAACTTGATCTGGAACTTGATGATGCCAACCCCATTTTGGATGAAGATTATAGTGGTGATCGTGATTTCGTACCAGACCATGTAATGACCAAAGCAGAATGGTCACGTAGCCAGATTAATAAAATGAATGACCTTGCAGCCAGTTTGGAAAGCATGATGAATCTTAATGATGATAAAAAAGCTGTCTGGACGTTGGAAATCATTAAAGACTGGTTAGATCAGGGTTTTAATCCGGTTATCTTCTGTAGGTACATTCCCACAGCCAAATATCTGGGTGAGTTACTTAAACCTGAACTAGAAAAAAGTTTTAAAAAGATTGATGTACAAGTAATAACAAGTGAAGACCCAGATGAAGTACGTAAACAGCGTATTGATTCTATGGGAAAAACTAAAAAAAGAGTTTTATTTGCTACAGACTGTCTTAGTGAAGGTATAAATCTGCAGGATTATTTCACCGCAGTTCTGCATTATGACTTACCTTGGAATCCTAATCGATTGGAACAACGCGAAGGTCGGGTTGATCGCTTTGGCCAAAGCTCTAAAGTAGTAAAAGCTTTTATGCTTTATGGTAAAGATAATCCTATTGATGGTGTAGTTCTTAAAGTGATCCTGAGAAAAGTGCGGGAAATAAAAAAATCTATCGGTATCTCTCTTCCCTTTCCGGAAGACAGTAAATCAATTATGGATACAGTACTGCATTCTGTATTATTGAATCCCAATCAAGTACAAGAAAGGCTCCAGCTCAAACTTGATTTTGGTGAGACTGATCCTATCTCACAAGGTGAATTGAAAGCAACTAATGCTTATGAAAAGGCGGCTCAGCGAGAGAAATTATCTCGCAGTATTTTTGCTCAGCATTCTATTAAAGCTCAGGAGATAGAGCAAGATCTGGTAGAAGCTGATGAATCTATCGGAAACCCGGATGTTGTGGAAGAATTTGTGAAAAGTGCACTTGATATATTTGGAGCTCAGATTTCTCCATACAAAAAAGGATATCATCTTTATACTACCAATATTCCTGAAACTCTCAAAAGCACACTTCCCGTAGGTGAACAACTTTCTGTATGCTTTCATTCTCCCACACCTGAAGGCTATCTCTATCTAGGTAGAAATCACCTGTTTGTAGAGCAGCTTTGCCAATACTTGATGGCAGATTCTCTTTCCAATAAACAAGAAGCTCAAGTAGCCAGAACTTCAGTTATCAAGACGGATAGTGTGAATATCAAAACAACAATTCTATTATTCAGGGTAAGAAACGTTATCGAAGAGAAGAGCGGTAAGAACCAGATTGTAGCAGAGGAAATGCTTCTGTGGGGTTATAAAGGCAGTGCAGGTAGCGGAGAATATCTTTCTGCAGATGAATGCAAGAATATGCTGTACTCTGCCAAACCTAAGATGCAAGTGACCCGACAAGCTCAAGGCTCTTTTCTGGAAAGTGAATTGGAAGCAATTCCTGAATTACGAAAAACATTTGATGGTGTTGCAGAAGAACGCTCCCAACATTTAGTAGAAGCACATGAACGTTTCCGGAAAGTATTGGGTGGTTCACGCTTTAAGGTGGTTTATCCGGTATTGCCAATGGATATTCTTGGAATGTATATTTTACTTCCTGTGGGAGGTGAAATATGAAATACCCGACCATACGCATCGAAGGATCCATACTTAGTGCCGATATTCTTGATAAGATCCAACAGGGAGAACTTCTGGGGCAGAAGCCTAAAGATTTCTGGCTGGAAGGATCCGGAAAAGTAAAAGACGAGATCGTGAAAGCCTGGGCGGATGCACAGGATATGTGGCGCATCTATCAAAGAAAGATCGAATCTATCCCGGATACTAAAACTGGAACTACCGAAACCCGTAACTTCTGGATGGTGCCAATGCTGAGCCTTTTGGAATATGACGTGCAACTCTATCGTACTGCTCAAATCATCAATAACAAAAGCTACGCTATCAGCCATAATGCTTCTAACCTGGATAATTTCCCTATTCACATTATGGGTTTTAATGATAGCCTGGATAAAAAGAGGGTGGATAGCGGACCGCGTATGTCTCCTCACGCTCTGATGCAGGAATATATCAACCTGAACGAACATCTCTTTGCTATCGTCTCAAATGGACTATCTATCCGTCTTTTGCGAGATAGCAGCCGTCTAATCAAACTTTCCTTCCTGGAATTTGATTTGGAACGGATGTTCAATGAAGATCACTTCACCGATTTTGCCATTCTGTTCCGCTTGCTGCATGCTTCTAGAATGCCTGCCAAACAAGAAGAAGGTTCAGAAAGCCTTATCGAAGGTTATCATCAGGATTCCCTGGATTCCGGCTCCCGAATTAGGGAAGGCTTGAGCAATGCTGTGGAACATTCCATTGAATCCATTGCCAATGGCTTTCTGACTCATCCTGCCAATGATGAACTGCGGCGGACAATCATAGAAGGTAACCTTTCTGCAACGGAATACTATCAGCATCAATTGAAGTTCATCTACCGATTGCTCTTTCTGATGGTGATAGAAGAACGTGATCTGATCTTTGAAAAAGAAACACCCAAAGAAAAACGAGACATCTATTACAAATATTACAGTGTAAACCGTATCCGCAATCTTTCCGAAAAACGCTATCTGGCCGAAGCCAAATATTCCGACCTCTGGATTAGTCTAAAGAACACTTTCCGCCTGTTTGAAACCGAATCTTTTGGTGAGAAATTGGAGATCAAACCATTGGCTGGAGATCTTTTCGGCAGTAATGCAATTGGCAGTTTGAAAAACTGCGACCTGAATAACAAAATCCTGCTGGAATGCCTCAAAAACCTTTCTGTTTTCATCAATCCCAATACCGGGCAGATAATGCGGGTGAACTACGGATCGCTGAATGTGGAAGAATTTGGCTCAGTGTATGAAGGCTTGCTGGAATACGATCCGCTTCTGGAAAGCCTGGGAAATAAAATCACCTTTAGTTTTGTTAAAGGAACTGGACGCTCCTCCTCCGGATCGCATTACACACCTGATGAACTCGTGCAACCTCTTATAAAGCATTCTTTGGATTATATAATAGAAGATAAACTGAAAGAAACTGATCCCGAGAAAGCACTTCTTTCCATCACCGTTTGCGATGTGGCCTGCGGCAGCGGTCATATTCTGCTGAATGCTGCCCGTAGAATTGCCCACCATCTGGTAAAAGTACGAACCGGAGAAGATCAACCATCACCTTCTGCTTTCCGGCAGGCTGTGCGGGATGTGATCCAACATTGCATTTATGGTGTGGATAAAAACCCGCTGGCAGTGGAACTGGCAAAAGTGGCTCTCTGGCTGGAAGCCCATAACCCCGGTGAACCGCTCAATTTCCTGGATCATCACATTAAATGCGGTGATGCTATTGTAGGATTAGCACATAAAGAAGAACTGCAAAACGGTATTCCCGATGAAGCCTTTAAAAAGTTGCTAGGTGATGATAAAGACATCTGCAAAGAACTGCGGGATAGAAATAAAACCGAACGCAATTATGCTGAGAAGTTGAAACGTTACAATGAAATTATGATTAATAAGGGTGTTACCGATATTACTAACATATTCCATGAACTGGACCAGATGCTGGAACATACTCCCGAACAAATTGAAGCCAAACGAAAAAAATACAAAGAAATTACCTCCGGGCAGAATTATTGGAATCTGAAACTGCAGGCGGATATTATGACAGCCCAGTTTTTTATTCCCAAAACGAATGAAAACTATCGCAAGATTGTCACTGATGCCGAATACAGAAGCTATCTGCAAGGCAAGCAAGTGGTAGGACAAGCTGTTGCCCAAGCTATGGCATTTGCTCAAGAGAAACGCTTCTTCCACTGGTTTTTGGAATTCCCGGAAGTGTTTAACGAAGGCGGTTTTGATTGTATTCTGGGAAATCCGCCATATCTGGGTGGTGCTAAAATAAGTGGAAACTTTGGATCTTATCTACTGAGTTATTTACATAATCAATATGAAGGGACTGGAGGGCAATGTGATTATGTCGCATACTTTGTTAGAAGAGACTTCAATCTAATTTCTGATGTTGGGTTTTTAGGATTAATATCTACCCAAACCATTTCTCAAGGTGATACACGCGAGGGAAGTTTGGATTATATTTTAGATAATGATGGCCTAATAAATTTTGCAATCAAATCAATAAAGTGGCCAGGAAAAGCTGCAGTTCAGGTCTCTCTTATAGCAATAACTCATGGAAATTATAAGAAACTTAGAATTTTAGATAATAATAAGGAGAATTATATTAGTTCTTATTTAGATAATTCTTTAAGTATCAAACCTTTTTCTTTAAATCAGAATAAGGGTATCAGCTATAAAGGAACTTCTGTAAACGGAGATGGATTTCTTATTTCAAAACAAGAAGCCAAATCATTATTGCTAGAAAAGAAGAATAAAAAAATAATTTTCAAATTTTTAATTGGAAAAACCTTAAATAATGATTATCAATTTTCTACAGACTGTTATGTTATCAATTTTTGGAGTTATGATTTAAGTATTGCGAGTAGTTATCGGCAAGCTTTAGAAATTGTGAAAAAAAGAGTAAAACCAATCAGAGATAATAGTAAAGACAAAAAGTTAAGAGAAAAATGGTGGTTGTTTGAAAGGCTAAGACCAGAATTATATAATAATATAGCAAATGCAGAATTTGTTATTGTAACCGCTCTTTCAAGTAAGTTTTTAAATTTTTCTATTTTTTCAAAGCATTGTATTTTTTCAAATTCGGTTGGTGTTATATTGTTTGATCAATTTTACAAGTTTTCTATCATCCAATCTTCTATTCATTCCATCTGGGCATGGAGAAATTGCTCAACACTTGGTAGCTCTACTTTAAGTTATACAAATACAGATGCATTTGAAACTTTCCCTTTTCCAAACCCCCTTTTAGCAGAAACAAAATCCAATCTGGAACAAATCGGCGAGGAATATAACGAGTTCCGCCGTCAGTTAATGCAAAAGTTGTTGTTGGGGCTTACCAAAACCTATAATCAGTTTCATAATGCAAAGCTAACAAGCGAAATAGCCAGTAGCCAAATTGAGAATAGAAAAGAGCTGGAGAAAAAGTTCGGCAAAGACACTGTCTATCTGTGGAATCATCTGCAGAAAACTCCAGGTACTTGCACAATGGAAGAAGCAATTGCAGATATCATCAAACTGCGCCAACTGCACAAAGAAATGGATGAGGCAGTATTGGAAGCGTATGGTTGGAACGTAGATTCTGAAGATAGTCCCGCTATTGAGCTTAAACATGATTTCTATGAGGTGGATTATCTGCCGGAGAATGATCGGGTGCGCTATACAATCTCTCCCGAAGCACGTAAAGAAGTGCTAAAGCGTCTGCTTCTCCTTAACCATAAAATTTATGAGGAAGAAGAAAAGCAGGGATTGCATAAGAAAGGAAAGAGTAAAAAGAAAGCAGAACAGCCGAAATTTGTGCGTAAGAGTATCGATCTTACCAAAACCAAACCAGAATCGAAGAAAGAAGATAAACACCAGATGGATTTGTTTTCCACTATCTCTGCACCAAAGCCGGAAACACAACCAACGGAAGAAGGCATCCTTACCAGCTTCCATGTTAGCCAGCACGTCTTCCATGATAAGTTTGGTGAAGGTGAAATCGTATACATTGCCGGGGCAGGAGAGTCAGCGAAGCTTACAGTGAAATTTGGTAGAGAGATGAAGAAATTTATGGCGGGTTATGCGAAGTTGAGGGGAGTGTGATGGAGCGTGATATAAACATAACTGGCTTATGTAACTCTAAGCCGGGTTAAATTACTAGTAGGTTGCTAAGTCTATGTTATACATTGGTAATACCTATGTAACTGTTATGTAACTGGAGGTCGAATGAAGAGTTGGGAAAAGAGATGTTTAGAGTTGCTGAACAAGAGTCTTGATAGTGTGCCAACCGAGTTAAATGAGTTGGATTGGAAAGAAAATTTATCACCTAATACGCAACGACTGTCACAACATATTTCGGCATTTTCTAATCTTGATAACGGTGGCTTCATGGTTTTTGGGTTTAACGATTCAGGAAAATATACAGGAATAGGTAGCGATGAATGCAAAGAAATTATAAAAAAAATTGGTAATATCTCCCGAGAATCATTACAACCACCAATCATTATAAAACATTCTATATTAGAATACAAAAAACAATCATTTCTTGCTGTATATGTTCCTTCAAGTCAGTTTAGGCCTGTGCATATGAGAGGTAAGGACATATATCATTGCTATACGAGATCTGCTGGACAAACAAGAAAAATGACACGGCAAGAAGTAGCTACAATGATTTCCAAAACTGCAAATATTAACTTTGAATCTGGCTTAGCTAAACATAATTGTACAAAAGAAGAAATTATTCGCTTTTTAGACTTCGATAACTACTTCAGGCTGTTAAAACAGCCACTTCCGGAGTCAAAGGATGGGATAATCCACAAGATGAAAGATGAGAAGTTTATTATTCAAAATTCAGATGATTATTACTCTATAACAAACCTAGGAGCACTATTATTTGCGAAGAATCTTAATGAGTTTGACAGAATTAATCGAAAGGCCGTCCGAGTCATAGTCTATGATGGAATTAATAAATTAAATGCAAAATTAGAACAAACAGGTAAGAAAGGATATGCCTCAGCATTTGAAGGATTAATCAACTTTATTATTTCCCAGCTTCCTACAAATGAAACAATCACAAAAATTTTTAGAGAAGAATCAAAAATTTATCCGGAAGTAGCGATTCGAGAATTAGTAGCAAATGCAATTATTCACCAGGATTTTACTATAACTGGAACCAGCGTGATGATTGAGATTTTTAATAACCGAATAGAAATTACTAATCCTGGTACTCCACTTATTGATATTCACCGATTTATTGATGCTGCACCACAATCACGTAATGAAGCTATTGCATCTTTTCTCCGTAGAATCAAAATTTGTGAAGAACGTGGTTCTGGTGTTGATAGGGTTATATTTAACGTAGAATTATATCAATTACCTGCTCCAGAATTTATTCGGGAAGAAAATGCTACAAAAGTAATTTTATACTCATACAAAGAATTATCTAAAATGTCTAAAGAAGATCGAATAAGGGCTTGTTATCAACATGCTTGCTTAAAATACGTACAAAGAGAGCAAATGACAAATAAATCTATTCGAGAACGTTTTAAAATCTCAGATAAAAACTATCCCATGGCTTCCAGAATTATTAAAGATGCACTAATATCTAAATTGATAATAGACGCAGATCCTAAGAGCAAATCTAGAAAACATGCAGCCTATCTCCCTTTTTGGGCTTGATCCTGATCTTAATTTCATTATGAAAAGTTCTTAGAAATAAGCTTAACCGGCTTATGTAACTATAATCTTGATAAATTTCGTAATAGTTTACTAACTCTATGTAATACAATAACATTACATATGTAACCGTTATGTAATTGGGGAAGAATAAAGATCAATTAATTATGACCTGTTTTACACATTTTCAGCTAAATGAATCGTTGATAATATTTTATCACTTGGATTCATAAATAAAGTTCTGATAGTGTCCACTTGGGCCCACCAAAGTGGATAAGTAGAAATCCAAGATACTGTAATAAATATAATTAGAAAGATTGACGATTTGAATAGTAGATTGACGGTTGGATTGATATAGGAGATTAATATGACAAAAGAAGATCTGATCAAACGATTGCAAGACATCGAGTGGGATGACTTCGAAGTAAAGAAGGCAGAAAAATCGATTCCCAAAAATAGCTGGGAAACAGTAAGTGCGTTTGCCAATACAGGTGGTGGCTGGTTAGTATTTGGTGTCTTTCAACAAAAAGAAAAGTATACAATATACGGCGTAGTAGATCCGGAAAAGATCGAGCAAAGCTTTATCACTACCTTAAGATCGAACCAGAAATTCAATGTAAGGATCGATCCGATCTGTAGGAAATATGAGATTGAAAGCAAAACAGTATTGGCTTTCTACATCCGTGTTTCAGCTCAAAAGCCTGTTTATTACAACAATGTTAAGAACACATTCATCAGAACTGCCAGTGGAGATCAGAGAGCTACACAAGCAGAAATTGATGCTATGTATCGGGATCAAGCATTCGGTACAAAAGATCGTGAACTTACCACTAATGCTCCTGATGCTCTCGATCAGAGATCAATCGAACGCTATAGAAATTATCTTGCTACAACTAATCCTTCCCATCCTTACAACTTAATATCTGATGATGATTTGCTACAGAAACTACAGGTTATAAAAGAAGGTAAAGTAACAGTTGCCGGACTGCTTTTCTTTGGGCAAGCAGAGAAAATCGAAGAGATGATTGCAGACTTCAGGATAGATTACTTAGAGATACCAGGTACATCTTTGGATGATGCTGAAGAGAGATATAGCTTCAGATTAGATCAGCAGCAGAACATCTTTGAGTATTATTTCGCTATTTATCCCAGGTTACTGCAAAAAATAGATATTCCTTTTAAAATGACAGCTGAAGGAATGGCAACTGAAGAACAACCTCATGTGCAAGCACTTCGAGAAGCATTGGTAAACATGTTGATGCATGCAGATTATTTTAGTACTTCTAAGCCACGCATCCGGATTTTCCTTGATCATATAGAATTCTATAATCCGGGTGGATTACCCAAAGATCTTAATGATCTACGAAAAGCAGATATTTCACAGCCACGCAATCCTTTGATAGCCAAGATGTTCAGAGTTATCAAACTTGCAGAAACTGCTGGTTATGGCTTTGACAAGATATTCAAAGGATGGAGCACCTATGTGGATGATATACCAATCTATATTAGCCGGTTGGATTATGTAGATCTCAAGATGACTACCCAGAAAACTACCCAGAAAACTACCCAGAAAACTACCCAGAAAACTACCCAGAAAACTACCCAGAAACAACAAGAGATTATAGATTTCTTGATAAAATATCCTAAAGCAAGCAGAAAAGAAATATCAGAAAAGTTAGATAATATTACAGAGGATGGTGTTAAATATAATTTAAGGGTACTACAAGAGAGGGGATTAATAAAAAGAGTAGGACCAGATAAAGGTGGCTATTGGGAAGTTATCGAAAAAATATAGCTGAATGATATCTTGTAGCTTATAAATGCAAAATATGATCGACAAAGTTTTTTACTGCTCATACATGAGCGGTAAATGGTGATGATGCAAATAGAATAGAGGATGGTTAAGATAGTGGATCCATTTAAAGAGTTTGATCGCATTATGTCGAAGGTTGAAGAAGGAAAACAATACGAAGCCATTATGCCCAATACAATGGCCGACGAATTATTAAAGAATATTACTATTGAATGGTTCTTACAACATGTTCAGAGTTATCCTAAGAATAAAGCAACTATTGAAGGGAGATTGTTAGACTCTCAACTATGCTATTACCTTGAACTTCAGAGGAGAGTACCAATATTAATCTTTAAAGAACAGGTGAAGGACAATATTACAAAAGAACAATTTTTAAATAGCTGTAAAGGTGAGAGTCTTGATAAATGTATGGAACATTATGGATTTAATGTTCACCAAACAATTACGTTTCTATGTTACTTTGTGATAATGATTGCAGAATCAAGGATATTCGAAGAAGGAGTTAACTCTTACTTCTTGATGCCTTACACTAAAGACTTTGAAAAGGAAGATGATAAAAGATATAAGGATTTTATCACATCTTATACAAATAGCGGATTATACTCCTTAAATGATTTGTTAGAATCTTTTTTCTCTGAAATAGTTAGTCGATTCATTGTAAATAATAGTATTGTAAAAAAAAAATATACTATGAAGAATGAATATAAGCAAGTAACGGATGCCTATACTAAATTTAATAAATCTAACGGGGCAGTATTCCAGAAATTTGTTGAGATTGTGTATCTATATATAATAAGGAAAGAGGATTTTTCTAATACTTCCAAAGACGAGAAAAATATTGGAGTCAGTGTTGAACATGAAGAAACTCAAAAAGATTACTCTCCAGAAGATATGCTTAACTCACAACAAGCAGCAGATTATATAGACCGTCCAATAAGTGCAATTTATCAGTTAACATCAAAAAAGAAGATACCATTTGCAAAGCCAGGAGGAGGTAAGCTTTATATTAAACGGAGCACTCTAGATAACTATTTTTCAAGTAATCCTATAAAATCAAAGAAGGATTCAATTAACGAGAATGCGAAGAAAATTATATTTGATAAGCATGACTAAGTATATATTGTTGAAGTTTGAAAAATATAGCCACATATATAGCCACATATAGCAATATAAAAAAGGAAATGATATTTGGTATATGCTTTAATAACAATGGTTTATTAAACTATAATGGCGGAGACGCTGGGATTCGAACCCAGGATACGTTGCCGCATACACGCTTTCCAAGCGTGCTCCTTAAGCCACTCGGACACGTCTCCGTTTAATATTTTATTAATTGTGAAAAAAATTATTCGTCTTTTTCTGTAAACTCATTTTTTTGGATATCTATTTCTTCTGTTTCTTCTTCTTCTTTGACTAATTCTCTTAGTATATTTTTAAGTTCACTTTTGTTCAATGTTGTTTTCTGCAGGTTCTTCATGTCTTTTTTATCAACATATTTTTCAAAAGTAATTTTTACTGCCTGCAGGTCTTTATGTGTATCATCTTCTGCGCTGTCCCTTCCTTCTAAGATAGATACGATAACAACACCACTTAGCATAATTATCCAGTTTGTATATATCCAGATAAGGAAGATAGGAACTGCACCTAAGACACCAAAGATTATTTCAATATTTGTAAGTGTGGCAATATACCAGTTGAAAAATGCTTTGAATAAGATCCAGATTGCTGCTGAAATAGCAGCTCCTGCAACTATAGAACGTTTTTTCACCTTAACTGTGGGTATATAAAAGAAACCCAGTGTGAAGATGAAAAAAAGGATCAGGAATGGTGTGAAATAAAGGGATAGATTTTGTAAAAATGGTATTTCCAGATATTTTGAAACAAAGGGAAGTGAAGTTGCGGAAAGTAGAGCCAGAATTATTACAGAACCAAAAATAGCCATTCCAAAAAACCTGATAATCTCAGTAAAAAATTTTTTTGATTTTATCTCTTTAGCACACAATATCCTGTCAAAAGAAGAGTTGATGATCTGAAACAGTGAATAAGATGTGAAAATAAGGATACCAAAACTGATCAAGTTAAATGGGATCCTTTTGTGAGCTATTTGATTTATATAATCAAAGATCGCTTCAGCAGATTCCGGAACAAATATTGATAGCGCCAGTTTTGATATTTGGTCTTCCATTTTCATGAATGATAAATTCGGCAGAAAGTAGAGCAGGAAGATAATAAAGGGTACAAATCCCAATAATGTTACATAGGTGAGAGCGGCAGATTCCTTGAAGATCTTGTCTTCATTATATTTTTTCCAGAATGTTTTTAAAAAAGTGTAAATTTGTTTTAATATTAATTTAAATTTCATTATTCATACCTCAATGCTTCTACAGGATCTAATTTACTCGCCATTATTGCTGGAATGATTCCTGATACAAGTCCTACACCAGCAGAAACCAGTAATGCAACAAAAATCATTGATATACCAGCGACCAACTCCATTTCTAAGAATTTACTAACAATATCCAATATAGATAATCCAACAATTATCCCTAAAATTCCTCCGATAGTTGTGACCAGAATGGTCTGAACAAGAAATTGAACAAAAATATCCCTTCGCCTGGCTCCAACTGTTAATCTTATCCCGATCTCACGTGTTCTTTCCTGGATTGTAGCTAACATAATATTTGCTATTACAATAGCACCCACTAACAATGAGATCACGCTGATTATATAAAAGATTATTTGAAACATTTTAGAATTCTCAGCCATCTCTTCTGCTTCTTCTTTAGCAGATTCTACCCGAAAAACAGGTAAACCTCTTCTTAAATTTAAAATTATATTGTTCAATTTCTCTCGCAGTTCCGGTGCACTTGCAGCATCCTGAGCTTTAAGTGTGAATGATTGCGTCTTATCAGTTCCGCTTCCTTTTTTTATCATAGTTGTAAGAGGAACAAATGTTTGCCGGTTTAAATAAGAAAAGGAATTTTCATTACCAAAGGCGCCATTACTTTTCATATAACGGTAAGCCATTATACCTATAACTTTTAGCCTTCTATTATTGACTGTAATTACTGCACCAATGGCATTTTTATTTCCGAAAAGTTCCTCTTTTACAGTTGTACCAATCACGATAACGTCATTTGATTGATCTATATCAAAATTACTTATGAATCTTCCTTCCTGCACATCCCATTCCTCGATCTTGGAATAATCAGGTAAAACTCCATAAATTCTGGTACTGTAATCTTTATCGTCTTTGGAATGTCGAACCCAATGCCGCTGCTGCGGATTAAAATATTTTGCTTCAGGGATAAGTGATCTTATAAGTTTAAGTTCTTTCCAGGTAAAATAATCTTTAACATAATTCGAATGCCTGTATTCCCAATTTCTGTAAACGCTGATCTTGCTTAAACCACCACGTTCTATCATCCATTTCATAGTTTGTGCATTTACACCGTTTACAAGAGATAACACGACAATAATTGACATCGTTCCCAACACAATTCCAATTACTGTAATTATACTTCTAACCTTTCTAGACCAGAAATCAGAGAATCCTACAATTAAATTTTCTTTAACTGATATTGCCATCTTGTATCAATCCATCAACGATTTTTATTACTCTTGTAGCTCTTTTTGCAACAGCCGGATCATGTGTAACCATTATAATAGTATGTCCTTTGTCATTAAGATCAGAAAATATTGATAGTATATCACTGCCTGAGGCGGTATCAAGATTCCCGGTTGGTTCATCAGCTAAGATGATGGTAGGATTATTAACAATAGCACGAGCGATAGCAACTCTTTGTCTTTGACCTCCGGATAGTTCTGAAGGCTTATGCTTTAACCTATCACCCAGTCCTACTTCCGATAACACCTTTTTAGCAGTACTGGTCCTTTGTTTCTTACTCAATCCGGCATACATAAGAGGTAATTCAACATTTTTGAGTATGTTTAAATGGGGTAAAAGATTAAAGGTCTGGAACACAAATCCGATCTGTTTGTTTCTAATAAGTGCAAGCTTACCTTTTTTTATTTTACTCACTAATTCGGAATTAAGTGAATAAATGCCTTCAGTAGGAGTATCCAGGCATCCCAAGATGTGCATGAGGGTGGATTTTCCTGAACCGGATGGTCCCATAATAGCTACAAATTCTCCTTCATTTATTGAAATATCAATACCATTTAACGCTGGTACTGTAATTTTTCCCATTCGGTATTCTTTCTTCAGTTCCTTGATATTAATAATATCATTCATCCATAAACCTCTTTTCAATAATAAGGGAATAAATGAACGTATGCTTTTGTTGTCAAAATAAAAAATAGTTTATTGACTTATACAAGGTAATTTTCTAAATCTCACTTTAAATATGGAGAATGGATGATAAATCATATAAATATTTCAGGACATATAACTTTAAATGGTTCGAAATCGATTTTAAATAGGGTATTGATAATTGCTTCATATTTGCAAAATAAAATTGCAATATCTCATCCATCAAACTGTCTTGATGTAACAACAATGGCAGATAATTTATGTAAATTGGGATTAAAAATTGATAAAACTAATAAAAATTGGATAATTACTCCTCCAAAAAAACCTTGTAGGAATTGCGATCTCTTTATTCAGGATTCAGGAACTGCATATAGATTCCTAATATCAAGAACCGCTGCATTAAATAGAACAAAGATCAGTATACAAGTATCTGAACAGTTGAAAAAAAGACCAATAAAACCATTAATCGAAGTTCTAAGGGAAATGGGTGCTAAGATTGAATTTTCTGATGATATATTGTTGATAAAAGGTTCCATTTTGGAAGGTGGTGTTTTTGATATTCCTGCTAATGTCTCAAGCCAGTTCATCAGTTCATTGTTATTAATAGCTCCATCGTATAAAAATGACCTGGAACTATTTTTGGATGGAGAGGTGGTTTCAAGTTCTTACATTAATATGACAATTAAGATCATGCAGGATTTTGGTGTAATTGCTGAATATAGTGGCAAGAGGATATTTATTGAGGCAGGTCAGGAATATAATGAACTTGGAGAGTATGGTATAGAGCCTGATTTCTCTTCTGCTGCTTATTTCTGGGCATTAGGAGCTCTTAGCAGATCAGTTATCTCTACAAATAATGTTAATCATAATTCAATTCAAGCAGATCATGGATTTATAGAAATCCTCAAAAACATGGGTGCTAATGTAAAAATCGAAAAAAATAAAATCAGTGTTACCAAAAACAGATTGAGAGGGATTTCAGTAAGTATGAGAAATATGCCGGATCAGGTTCCAACGCTAGCCGTATTGGCTTTGTTTGCAGATTCACAAGTTATAATTAAGGATATTGAACATTTAAAATTTAAGGAATCAAACAGAATTAAAGCACTTATAACGGAATTAACTCATATAGGAGCAAAGATAATATATAGGGATGGTATACTTAAAATAAATAGTTTGGATACAATACCAGGAAGATTAATTCTTAAGACATATGGAGATCATCGTCTGGTAATGGCTTTTCATATTTTAAAGATTGTCTTCCCCCAAATAATGATCTCTGATGTGTTGTCGGTAGCAAAATCTTATCCTAATTTTCTGGAAGATGTTAAATCATTTAAATAATGATTTCTTATTATTCTTGACATATTTTTTTTGAATATGGATAAAACGTATATGGTAAATATAAAAAACGTTATTGTACTATCAGGTGGTTTTTCACACGAAGCAAAAGTATCAAAAACATCTTCAAATATGATTGCAAAAGCTCTGCAGAAAAATGGTAAAAAAGTCACTATGATAGATCCTGTCGAATTTGCTTCCTATTCTGATATGATAAACAGAATAAAAGAAATAAAACCTGACATAGTATTCAACGGGCTGCATGGTGCTGAAGGAGAAGATGGCAGAATTCAATCGCTTTTAGCACTTGAAAATATCCCATTTACCGGTTCTGGTCAACGGGCTAGTGCAATATCAATGGATAAATATATCTCAGGAATCATTGCCGAGTATGTAGGCATTAAACTGCCAAAACGAAGACTTATCTATAATAATTATGAATATGATTATGATCCCATCGTAAAATTTATCGGCTTCCCAATGGTAATTAAACCAAATGATTCTGGTTCATCAGTAGGAATTAGCATTATTGAGAAAGAATGCGAAATGAAAGAAGCAATTATTGAAGCTTTTAAATTTAGTGAGAAAGTTATCATTGAACAATTCATTGATGGACGAGAACTCACAGTTACGATCCTGGGGAAAAAAGCCTTACCTGTAATTGAAATAATTCCTCACAATGGATGGTATGATTATAAAAATAAATATACAAAAGGCAAAACTATCTATGAAGTTCCTGCTAAACTTTCTAATTCAGAATTAAAGTTAATTCAGAAACAAGCCACGAATGTATTTGCTCTTTTTGGATGTGAAGTATATGGAAGGGTTGATTTCCGTTACGACGGAAAAGATTTCTACTTTCTGGAAGTAAATACTCTACCTGGTATGACTCCATTAAGTCTAACACCAATGGCAGCGAAAGAAGTAAATATAAATTTTACGGAGCTTCTTAATAAAATAATTGAACTATCATTAAATCGGAAATTATAATGGAGGAAAAAATGAAAAAAATCTTAGTAATTTTAATTTTAGCAATGTCCATCAGTCTTTTTGCCCAAACATATGATTTTACTTTAACTGTAACTCCCCCCTTACATAAAACTTACCATGTTCTTTATCCTGCGAATTTTAATCCGGATGAACCAGAAATGCAACCGAGTCTTTTTACGGTTGGAATAAATGGACCTACAAGTATGAATGCTGTTCTCTACTGTAGAATGGTTTGGGAAGATGAAGAGGCGACAATGACCCTTACTCCTAATACTCCGGGTCAGTTTCCTACATTACTCAATAGTATTGATATCATCAATTCTGCTCCGGGTGGATTTACTACAGTACAAAACTTTGATGACTTTCTAGATAACATTGAAGATCTTATCATGAATACAGGCAGAATGCCGGATGGTAATTACATCTTTAATATTGGGATCTATGAAGAAGGACACCAGGGTGAGGAGGCATATCTACTATCTAATCCGGTTACTGCTATCGTAACTATTCGCTCACCAATATCAATTTCTCTTATCACTCCGGGTAACCCGATTGGTCTTGGAGTAACTAATATTACTGAACAATATCCGAATTTTATCTGGTTTTCCAACTTGGAAAGTTATACATTCAAATGCTATGAGTTAGACCGTATTTACGATTCTGTTGATGAGATAGAGATGTTGGAACCATACTATACTGAAAGTGATATTGCAGTTACAAGTTATTCTTATCCGCCCAGAGCACCCGGATTTGAATACAATAAAACTTATGCCTGGCAGATCATAGCCAGAACAATGAATCCTATCATGGCATCAGAAAGTGAATATAAAAGTACTATCTATCTTTTTAAACTTTCAGATACTGCCTCCGATGAGTCAGGTTTGCAGAATCTGATAAATTTTTTCAACCAGTTAGATATTGAAGGAGTAGGTGAATTGATTAATCTACTTGAAGTTGGATATACAATAGATAAAATAAATTGGCAGAATAATGATATCAAGGTTGAAGATCTTATGCATATTCTAGAAAGTATTTCTTCCGGTAATATTACGCCAACAAAAATAACGGTTGAATAGGAGTATAAAATGAATAAAATATTATGTATAGTTATAATAATTATATTATTTTCTTTTCCATTAATTGCACAGGATACGGTTGGAATAGCTTTGAAAGTAAAAGGTGATGTTATTTTAACACATGGTGAGGACTTGTTGAATGCTAAGAATGGATCGGAACTGGAAAATGAAGATACTTTAGAGAGTAAGGATGAATCTTTTGCTGTAGTTAAATTCATTGATGGAAGCTCT
This sequence comes from Candidatus Tenebribacter davisii, assembly GCA_030765535.1. Lineage (GTDB taxonomy): Bacteria > Cloacimonadota > Cloacimonadia > Cloacimonadales > TCS61 > Tenebribacter > Tenebribacter davisii. Next base: position 57,421 of record JAVCCH010000086.1, on the reverse strand, counting down.
GTAGTAAAACTATTTCCAAATAGTATACTTACCATTAATGCTAGTAAAACAAATGGTAAATTAAATAAAAAGAGCACTATGAAATTAGGTGAACTTTGGGCAAAAGTATCTAAAAATACTGGTAGTTTTATTGTTGATACTCCAACTACAGTTGTATCTGTAAAGGGAACTAAATTCATTCTCTCAGTTGATGAGAGTGGTTTTACAGATCTATACACACTTGATGGTGTAGTTAATATAAAAAATAAATTGGATGATAAGGAAGCAGATGTTAAAGCAGGACAGAAAGCTCATTCAATCGGGAAAAATGAAATATTGGTTGCTGAGATAGAAGAAGATGAAATGAAAGATTATGATGTTAAGATGTCAGAGAACTTGAAAATTGAATTGAAAAACGATAATGGAGAGAAAAGAACGATCACAATCGAATTCGAATAGAGGTATATATGAAGAAATTATTTTTTCTTTTTGTATTGTTATTCATAACTGTTCAGCTCTTCTCTGAAGTTATCCTTAATCATGATCAACCCGTTTATCAATTAAATGGGCAAAAAGTTAAACTTGATCTTGAAGTAAGAGAAGGTTTCTCTGAAATCGTGAAAGTGAATATTCTGTATAAGCAAACAGGTGCAACAGAATATAATGAAAAAGAGATGGAACCCGGTTCTGAATCTAATCCGCAATTTTCATCAATAATGGATGAATTTATAGATTACACTTCAAGTGCTGAATACTATTTTGAAATTTATCTCACTTCCAGTAATAAAGTTACATATCCTTCCATCCAACCGGAAATTAATCCATTTAGAATAACAGTTAATATACCCCAGGATGAGAATGACGGTTTTGTGCTGTTGTCACCAGATGCTTTTTACACTGATCTAACTGAGGATTTCCTTATAGCAATTTCGACATTTGCGATCTCAGATGAGATCGATTATAACTCGATCAAAGTTTACTTCGATGGGGAAGATGTAACAGATAATACGAGGGTTTTTACAAATGTAATAACCTTCCAGGTATCTAATGCCAGGCTGGGAACACATAACTATTTTGTAGAAGCTCAATTATTAGATGGAAGCAGGATCGAGTCAAAGCACTGGATCACAGAAGTTACAGGTAAAGGATTTGAACTTCCTCTTGATCTTTCCGGAAAATCACTTGTTTCCATGCGGTATATGAATACAAAGCAGGATACTCTCGATAATGATTCAGATAGATCTGCCAATTTTTCATTGTTTTTCAAAGGTTCACACAAATGGTTAAAATTCAGATCAAAATTATTCCTAACATCACTGGAGACAAGTTCAGCTCAAGCTGTAAATAGATTTAACTTTATGCTTAATGTTCCTCATTTTGATCTTACAATTGGTGATTACTCACCGAAAATGAATAGTTTTCTGCTAAATTGTAAAAATGTTCGGGGAATACATACAAAATTGGATTTTAAAACATTCAGATTATTATTCACTCATGGAAATATCAAACGAGATATAGATGGAAAAGTGATTCAGGATGCATTAGTAAATGCTGGGGCTTTTAAACAAGTGAACAATTCATTAAGAATGGAATTTGGCAATCCACAAAACTTTATCTGGGGTGTTGGCTTTGTAAAAAATAAAGATGATATAAGTTCTTTAGATGAGATGTATTATCGTGATGCGGATAGTCTCTTAGTTATAAGTCCTAAAGATAATCTATTACTTGGTACAGATTTCCGTCTTTCGCTGATTAATCAACGACTTGTGTTTGGAACCGAGGCAGCAATGAGTCTTTACAATGATAATATAATTGATGGTGCCGCATCTCTAGATGATATTGACGAAGATATTGATATCTCAATAGATCCGCAAGATTTCGAAAATATTTTTATTATTAATGAATCAATGATCCCCTTTAAACCTGGAATGGCTAATCTTGCCTTAAAATCGTATTTACGGTTATTCTTCTATAGAAATCTTATGAATTTTTCCTTTTCAACAATTGGCTCGAGCTTCAATTCGCTTTCCACAAATTATCTTCAAAAAGATGTTATGATAATTTCATTTAATGATAACTTGATGTTGATGAATAACCGACTTGCCATGAATTTTGGATTTAATTTATTTTCTGATAATGTAGATGACACAAAAAATAATACGTCAAGTTCAACTGTAATATTTACACAAGCAATGTATAAACCAAATGATGAAATGTATTTCAATTTGAATTTTAATACAAGTGGCTCTGAAGATGGATTTGTTCCGGATTCAACTGACATTATAAATACTGCCTCAGACATCCATTCTACGACAGTGAGCTTTAGTACAGGATATAATGCAAGATATTTACCCAATGTTCCAACCAGGTTTGCCTTGAACTTTTCAAATTCATTAAATAAAGATAAATTGAATGATTCATTTAACTATAAAAGAAATAATCTTACATTAAGTGCGCGAACTTATTTTGATCAAATCCCATTAGTAACATTATTTTCTTATACTTTCACGGTAAATGACAACTCAGTTATACAGGAATTAACAACATTGGAGGAAAAATCCAATTACCATTCATTATTTATGCGTGGAGAAATAAATCTTTTAGAAAGTAAATTAAAGCCTTATATTGATTTTCGTTACAATCTTTTTAGCGGGGATATTAATTCTCAATCAGCCCAGATGTTCAATCTTGGCACAAGTTATAAGATAACGCCAAATACATTTATTTCTGCTGATGCAGGATTAAAATTGTATCAAGATGCAGAACTTGAGTATGCAAATTATTCCAGAATGAATTTCAAAATGAAAGTATCACAGAAGTTTTAATATGAAAATTATAAAATATATAGTAATATCATTAATCTTTTTCGTTATATTCAGAATTTTTTTTGTAACTAACTTTTGGCATAATCTGGAGCATAAAGTAAATGATATTTTCTTTATACTTCGCGGTGAGCAGGAGATATCCAACGATATAGTAATTGTAGAAATTGGTGATGATACATTTAGTACGTTAAATGAAAGATGGCCTTTTCCCCGTGAATATCATGCTAGACTAATCGAGAACCTGGAAAAAGCTGGAGCAAGACAGATAATCTTCGATGTTGAATTTACTGAAAGAAGTAATATCAATTCAGATTCAAAATTAGCTGCAGCTATAGCAAAGTATGATAACATAATTCTATCTGGGAAACTGATAAAAACTCAATATAACAATTCTGTCAGAGAACAGTTGCTTTCTCCAATTTCTCTTTTAACTCAAACAGGGACAACCTGGGGAACTGTAAATATATCAACTGATCATGACGGGTTTGTAAGGCGTTATGAATTATTTCAGAAAAGAGCAAAAGAGATAAAACTTTCAATTGGGGTACTGACACTTGCAAAACATTATCAGATCGACCCATATTCGGATGAGATACAGAATTATTCAAAATTATTTAAGATCGGAGGACATTTTATTCCTAAAGCTACATCAAGAAGTGCTTTGATAAATTACTACGGACCTCCCAAATCTTTTTCTACATATGATTATGCCGATGTGATCGATGATTCTTCTTACACAACGAATTTTGAAAAAGAACTGGAAATAGAATTAGATGAATATTATCAAATTGCAGATAAATTTAAAAATAAAATTGTTTTTATTGGTCTTACATCCGTTGAATTCCATGATACACACCATACACCATTTTTTTCAGAAGAAAATCAGTTAATGCCTGGTGTAGAGATTCATGCTAATTTTATAGAAACGGTTTTAAGACAAGAATTCTTGAAAGAATTTCCTATAATTCCCTACCTGCTCTTCATTTTTGTAGCGACTGTGCTGCTATTCATCTTCAATTCATTAGTAAAACCAACAATATCTGTTTTCATTAATTTTATATTGATCATTAGTTATATTTATTTTTCTTATTATTTGTTCAGTCACAATAGGATTATGATACCAACATTGGAAATTCCCATACTAATTATCATTATTTATTTTACCGGGTTAGTAATTCAATATATGCAAACAGTTAAAGAACGTAAGTTTATCAAACAGGCATTTGGACAGTATATTGCTCCAGAACTGGTTGAAGAACTTATTAAAGATCCAAAAATGCTTGAGTACGGTGGAGTTCAGAAAGAGATAACAGTACTATTTGCAGATATTGTTTCTTTTACTCCATATACTGAAAGTCATACTCCTAAACAAACAGTTGATATCCTTAGAGAATATTTAACTGAGATGGTAAAAATCATTACAGATAATAAGGGAACTATAGATAAATTTGTTGGAGATGAGATAGTTGCGATATTTGGTGCACCGGTTAACCTTGAGAATCATGCATTCCATGCCTGTAAAGCTGCTTTGGAAATGCGTCAGAGATTGAATGAGCTTCAGGAAAAATGGAATGCAGAAAATAAAGATCCTCTTGATATGGGTATTGGTATAAATACAGGTATGGTAACTGTTGGAAATCTGGGTTCAGAACAGATATTTGATTATACTGCTATAGGTGATAATATGAATGCTGGTGCCAGAGTTGAATCTTTAACCAGAGAATACGAAACCAAAAATAATATTATCATAAGTGATAGTACCTATAAACAGGTTAAAGATAAAGTTGTTGCTAACTTTATTGATGATGCAACGGTAAAAGGCAAGACGATAATTATAAAAATTCATGAATTAATAAGTATGATATAAGTATATTTCACAGAAGTGCCTATATTAAAAGGATATGCATAAGTATTAAAAAAATGTAAAAAATTATATTGATCTTTGAAAAATATTAAGTGTTTTCTTAAGAGTATATAAATCAATAAGTTAGAAGATATTTTGTGAATATTGTTATTGCTTTAAATGGTATAAAAAATCATAAAAACCCTGTAAAAATGGCTATCTATAGTTTTTTTTATTGACAAGATATTTTGTAAACGGAAAAACTAAATCCATGTTTGTTAACCGAATAAAAAAGGAGGATATGAATGAACAGACAAGATTTGATTATTAAGATTGCTGAAGGAGCTGGTGTTACAAAAAAAGCTGCTAATCTTGCTTTAAATGCTGTAATTGATGGCATTACACTTGCATTAGAAAAAGGTGATAAAGTATCATTAGTTGGTTTTGGTACTTTTAAAGTAAACAAAAGAAATGCTCGTACAGGTGTAAATCCTCAAACTAAAGCTAAAATTCAAATACCTGCACGCAAAGTTCCAGTTTTCAAAGCTGGTAAAAAACTCAAAGAAGCAGTTAAGTAAAAATTGTTTTGTAAATAAAAGCAAGAGTAGAAAAAACTCTTGCTTTTATTTTATCTATTTTTTATTAAGTTAACAAATATTAAAAAGTAAAGAGGATAATATGAAATTTTCTATTGAAAAGGTAGACTTACAAGCTCAGATTCAGTATCTTTATAATATTGTACCTAGTAAGAACACAATGCCAATTCTTACAAATTATCTTATAGAAGCAGATGAACAAAATAATATTATTAAATTTACTGCTACTGACCTTGAGATCACAGTTGTAGTTGAATTTGAGGCAAATATCACAGATGGTGGTAAGACAGCAGTATCAGCAAAAAATCTCAATGAGATCATCAATTCTTTACCTGAATCCATGGTTCATTTTCTCATTGATGAAGATACTTTGAAAATACAATGCGAACAATCTAAGTTCAGCTTATTGTGTGCAGAAAGCAGCCAGTTCCCGCTTGTACCACAAAAAGATCTTTCAAACGTGATCAAATTAGATGCCCAAATGTTCAAAAAAATGATCGATAGTACCCATTTTGCAGTATCTTCTGAAATTAACAGACCGGTATTCTCAGGAATTTTCTGGAAAATGGCAGCTGATTCACAATTAATGGTGGCTACAGATGGAAAGAAGATCGCTGAATTTAAACTGGATAAACAAATTGATCTTCCGCAACCTGTAGAACAGATAATTCCTACCAAAGGACTTCTTTTCCTGGATAAAGTTATAGCTGATGATCTTCCTGAAATATCTGTATTACTTGAATCAAATCGTGTTATGTTCACTTATGGAAATTATACGATATTTACACATATCATTGAGGGTAGATTCCCGGATTATACAAAAGCCATCCCTACAAATAATAACAATGTTCTCATTATTGATAAGAAAAAATTGCGAGAAGCTGTAAAAAGAGTATCACTTCTTGCCTCTGAAGAGACATTCAAAGTTAAGATGGATATTGCAGATAATGCCTTAACCATCAATAGTGCTAAACGTGAAGAAGGTGAAGCAAATGAGAAACTCAGTGAATTTAAATATTCAGGTGAACCTCTTACTATTGCCTTTAATTATAGATACCTTATTGCTATTCTTTCTGTTGTAGAATCTGATGAAGTTGAGGTAAGAATGGGTAAATCAAATGAACCTGCTCTTTTCTTTAATACTGAAACTAAAGATGGTTTCTCAGCTAGATTTTTATTAATGCCGCTTCGGTTAGTTTAGGTTGCTGATATCTTCTCTTTTAATAAAGAATTTTCGTAATTATTCGGATTTTAAATTAAAATTCGATCCGGAAGGTGCACTGATTCTTGGCGAAAATGGAGCCGGTAAAACAAATCTTCTGGAATCTATATCATATTTTGCTTTTGGGAAATCGTTTCAAACCAGTAGTGATCTGGAGTTGATTAATTTCTCAAAAGCATTTTTTCGTATAGAGGCTGAATTTGAAATAAAAAACAAAATACATAAATTCGAAGCAGCTTCCGACAAAAAAAAAAAAATAATTAAGATCAATAACTTTAATATAGCTCGCATTAGTGAATTATATAAATATCTCAAAGTTGTATATTTCTCACCAAATGATATTGAGATAGTCGCAGGCTCACCTGTATACCGCAGAAATTTCTTAGATCAGGCAATTTCTCAATACTCTTTTGAATACATTGAACTTCTTAGAAATTATAAAAGGATCTTAAAACAGCGTAATGCTCTATTTAAAACAGATTACACAAGTAAAGAAAAAAGAGTATGGGATGAACAATTTATACGGGTTGGAGTAAAGATAATAAAATTCAGATTAGAATATTTAAATAATTTTTCACCTTTGTTGAAAAAAAGTTATGAAGAAATTAGTGGTAATAGAGAAAAACTTAGCATTGAATACAAATATTCTTTCCCAACCCAAAATGATGATATTTATAATGATCTATTAGAGCATGTGATAAGAATAGAAGAACAGGAAAAACATCAGGAAAGAAGCCTTACAGGACCTCATTTAGATGATATAGATATTTTCATGGATACTCATCCAGCTAGAAGTTTTAGCTCACAGGGGCAAAAAAGATCTATTGCCATAGCAATACGTTTAGTTCAATCAGAACTTATTGAAGAAAAAGATACTGATACTCCAATCTTGATGTTCGATGATGTTCTGGCAGATCTTGATAAAATGAGAACTGAGAGAATAATTGAAATACTCAAAGGAAAACATCAGATATTTATTGCAACTCCAAATATCTCTAATTACAGTTCATTTGGCTTACCTGAAATTGATCTTAGTAATATAAATGGAAAATAAATGAAGTTTAATAAAAATATCTTTGGCTGGGTGATGTATGATTTCGCAAATTCATCATTTACAACTATCATAGTTACTGTGATCTACAGTGTTTATTTTAGAAATGTTGTGGTGAATCAAGGTGAACTTGGAACAGCGTTGTGGGGAAGAGCAATCAGTATCTCCATGCTGATGGTTGCAGTTACAGCACCAATATTTGGAGCTGTCGCAGATTTTTCCAGAGCTAAAAAGAAGTTTTTATTTTATAATTGCTATCTGACTGTTATTTTTACTGCGTTATTGTTTTTTGTTCATGCTGGTGATATTGTTAAGGGAATGATCTTCTTCATCATAGCTAATTTTGCTTTTAATAGTGGCAATGTATTTTACAATGCACTATTACCCGACGTAGCTTCTAGAAATGAGATGGGAAAAGTATCAGGCTGGGGATGGGCTGTGGGGTATATTGGCGGACTGGCTGCACTATTACTTATGCTACCTTTAGTGCATAATAACTGGATCCGGCTTGTATTTCCAACAGTAGCTGCTTTTTTTGGAATTTTTGCAATTCCCACTTTCATACTTCTAAAAGAGATCAAGAAACCTTCTAAAAGAACAAATTATTTAAGAACAGCATTGATCCGCATAAAACAATCTTATAAAAATATTAGAAATTTCCGTGAACTCATAAAATTTATTATCAGTTATCTTATATATAATGATGGAATTATTGTGGTAATAAGTTTTGCTGCAATTTACGGTGCAACCAGGTTTGGAATGGATACGAAGCAATTGATCACCTATTTTGTAATTGCAAATGTAACCTCTATGATCGGTGCTCTTGTTTTTGGGTATATCTTTGACAAAATTGGTGCAAAAAAAACTATAAGTATAACAATAATTATCTGGATTGCTGTGGTAATATGGGCTTTTATGTGTAAAAGTATTAAAGAATTTTATTTCATTGGGATGTTAGCAGGAATAGCAATAGGTTCAAGTCAATCCAGTAGTAGAGCAATGCTGGTACTTCTTACACCGGACAGTAAAATGGCTGAATTCTTTGGTTTTTATTCTGTGACCGGCCGTATAGCTTCCATTTTGGGCCCTCTTGTTTACGGAGAAATTGCTAGAATTACAGGAGAACAGAAATGGGCTATACTTTCTGTAGTTCTTTTTTTTATTGTGGGAGTAATTATTCTTCAAACTGTTGATGAAGAAAAGGGAAAAATGATGGCGTTGCAATGGAAAGAAGATGGAGATCAAACTTAAAATTAGTTTACAAAAAAATTAACAAAAAAATAATTGATTACGATTTAAAAGTTATATGGAGGATAAATGCAACGTTCAATGCTTTTATCAAAGATACATCGTGCTAATATAACAATGCGTGATCTTAACTATGTTGGCAGTATTACTATTGATAAAATATTTTTAGATAAAACAGGAATACTAGATGGCGAAAAAGTAGATATTTACAATATAAGTAATGGCAACAGATTTTCAACTTATGTTCTGGTAGGTGAGAGCGGTAGTGGTATGATTGGTATAAATGGTGCTGCTGCACGTTTAGTTAGTATAAATGACAAAGTTATAATTGTAAATTATGGTATGTTAGATGAGGAAGAGCTTAAAAACTATTCACAAAAAATTCTTGTCGTCGATGATAACGAAAACAAAAAATATCACTTAATAAAATGAAAACGATACTTGTCAATAGCATCGAATCCATGCTGGAAATTCGTCAGCAGCTAAATGGAAAGATAGGGTTCGTTCCAACTATGGGATTCCTGCATGAGGGACATTTAAGTTTAATTAGTGAAGCTAATAAAGTTTCGGATATAACTATTGTAAGTATTTATGTGAATCCAACTCAATTTGGCATTAATGAAGATCTCAGTGAATATCCAAGAGATATCAAACATGATATTGAGCTTCTTTCCAAATTAAAAGTAGATTACGTATTTTTCCCCAATGACAAACAAATGTATCCGGCTGATTATAAAACATGGGTGAATGTTGAGAAAATTACTCAAATTCTTTGTGGAAAGTCACGTCCCACACATTTCCGTGGTGTTACAACCATTGTAACCAAGTTAATAAATATTCTTGATCCGGAATTTATGTTTATGGGTGAAAAAGATTTTCAACAATTAACTATTTTAAAACAAATGTTACAAGATCTGAACTTTCATACAAAAATCGTTGGCTGCCCCATTATTAGAGAAAATGACGGACTTGCCTTAAGTTCCCGCAATAAATATATATCTTCAGTAGGTAGAGGAAAAGCCTTATGCCTACATAATTCGCTTCTGCTGGCTCAAAAATTATTTGATGATGGAATTTACTCTACAAATAAAATAATCGCTCAAATGACTGATTTGATAGATTCTAATGGCGGCATTATCGATTATATAGAAGTATTTGACCCTGATACTTTAGAACATATTCCAAAAGTAGCATCCGGATGCAGAATAGCAATTGCTGTAGTTATAGAAAATACAAGATTGATAGACAATATTCAAATCAAATAATTTTAAAAGGAAAACATGGAGCAGATAGATATCCTCATTATTGGTGCAGGAGTAGTGGGATTAGCTGTTGCCAAAGAGCTTTCTGCTAAATTTGAGGATGTTGTTGTTGTAGAAAAAGAAAACTCTTTTGGAAGACATACAAGCAGTAGAAATAGTGAAGTGATCCATTCTGGAATTTACTATCCGCAGGGATCTTTAAAAGCTAAACTATGCGTTAATGGAGCAATAGACCTTTATCAGTTTGTAAAACAATATTCAATTCCATATAAAAATTGCGGGAAACTAATTATCGCTGAAGATGATGAAGAACTTCAAGTCCTAAAAGAATTAAAACTGAATGGTGAAAGAAACGGAGTTAATGAACTAGAGATCATTGATGAAGAAGAATGCAAGGCTTTAGAATCGCAGATAATCGCCAAATACGCATTAAAAGTACCATCAACAGGAATAGTAGATTCTCACAAACTGATGAGAAAAATAGAAATTGAGTCTGAGAAACTAGGTGCATTTATTGTTTATGATATGGAGGTAATATCCATCAATTACCAAAATGGTAAATATATTGTAACGTTTGTAAATGGAGAAAAATACCAGGCAAGTTCAGTTATCAACTGTGCCGGCCTCTACTCAGATAAAATTGCAGAAATGGTAGGGATTGATATAGAAAGAGAAGACCTCAAATTACATTTTTGCAAGGGTGAATATTATAAATCTTCAAAAATAAAAAATATTGATCATCTGGTCTATCCTGTTCCTGATCCAAAAGGAATATTTCTGGGAATTCATCTAACCATTAACCTGCAGGGAGAAGTACGTTTCGGACCAAATGCTTATTACGTTGATACTGTAAATTACGAAATGAATGAGAAGTATAAACCTGAGTTCCTCAAAGCTATAAATAATTATATAAAAGTAAACGATAAAGATATTCATCTTGATGATAGTGGAATTAGAGCAAAACTTCAAAAAGAAGATGGAAATTTTAGAGATTTTTATATTAAAGAAGAATCTGAGAAAGGGTTTCGTAACTTTATAAATTGCATAGGGATAGAATCTCCTGGATTAACCTCCTGTTTTGCAATTGCTAAAGAAGTAAGTAAACAAGTAAAAAATTAACATAATTGTTTTTTATTTGTTGATAAATAATGTTTTAATAACGGGAGTAAATTAAATTGAACGATAATTTTTATATTGATACAAACTATAAATTTAATGAATTTATTGTAAAAGCAAAACAGCAAAAAGTCATAGCACTTGATACAGAATTTCTTTGGAGAAAAACATATTATCCCATTTTAGGATTGATCCAGGCTGCTTTCTCAAAAGATGAATACTATCTAATTGATACGATAGCCCTAAAAGATATCACTGCTTTGGGAGAAATATTAGCTGACAGAAATATTATTAAGATACTGCATGATGCGCATCAGGATCTGTTAATATTATCAAGATCTTGTAATTACGTAGTTCCTGTAAATATATTTGATACCCGTCGTGCCGCTGGTTTTGCCGGTTTAGATCATACTGCATCTTTAGCAAAAATAATTTATGAATTATTTAATGTATCTTTATCCAAAAGTGAAACGACAACTGATTGGACTAGAAGACCTTTAACGAAAAATCAGATCAAGTATGCTATTGATGATGTTACCTACATGTGTGAAATGCGTGAGATACTACTAAAAAGAGCCAGAAATAATGGATTAGAGAATTGGCTCATTGATGAAATGAAAATTTATGAAGATAAGGATTCATACCGGGTAATTAGTCCTGAGGAGAGATACCTTAAGTTTAAGATAATCAATAGATTATCCAATTATAATATTAAACTTCTTAAATATTTAGCAGCTTGGCGAGAAACGGAAGCTGAAAACAAAAATATTCCAAAAACTTTTATTTTTAAGGATGGTATCCTATTTAAAATAGTAATGAAGGATCCAAAAAATATCGCTGAACTGGGAAATGTAGAGGGTATGCTAACTGAAAAAATTAAGAAGTATGGTCATGAAATCATTAAAATATTACAAAAAGCTAGAGTTCATGAAGAAAAATTACAATTAAAACATCAAAGAATAATAATCAATAACAATGATTTAATAAAACTTAAGAAATTTATTGCTGATAAGGCACATGAATTAAATATGCCTGTTGAATTAATCGCTACACGTTCGGATTTGGTAAAATTTTTAGAAGATAAAAAAAGTGATAATTTGTCTTGTAATAAGTTGCTTAAAACTTGGAGAAGAGAGATATTCCTTCCTGTTATATAATTTTTTAATGACATGATGTAAGTTAGCCGAAACTCATTGCTAACAAGGAGTTATTATGAAGTTTACTGAAGAATTTTTGTATCATATCTGGGATGCTCAACATTTAAATGAAAAATTATTTACACAATCAGGAAAGCAAGTTAATATTAAATTCCCTGGTCGCTGGAATACAGATTCCGGACCAGATTTCAAAGATGCGATAATTGAAGTAGATACTCAAACTCTTAAGGGAGATGTTGAAATAGATTTAACATCATATCACTGGAAATCACATTCTCATCATGAGAATCCCGAATTTAATAATGTTTTATTGCATTTAGTTTACGAAAATAAAAATAAAAAACCATATACAATCAGTGAAAATGGCACTAGAATTGAGATTCTTGAGGTTAAAGATCAATTAACTGAAGATATAAGTAAACTAATTAAGCACTACTCTAATAAACCGTATTCAGAAAAAGATAGATCTTGTGATTTATTCAATAATATGAATATAACTGAAACAGAACAATTTCTCAAACAGATGGGAATGAAGCGATTTGAGAAGAAAATTAAAAGATTTACGGCTGAGCATTTCTTTAGTGATTTCGATCAACTATTCTATATGGGCTTTATGGAAGCATTGGGTTACAGTAAGAATAAATATCAAATGATGCAGATAGCTTCAAATTTGACTTATAAAAATCTTAAAGAATTTTATAATAAAGGTATGACAAAAGAAGAGTTCATTTCGATCTTATTATGTTCTTCCGGAATAATTGAACATATCCCTTCAATTATCTGCAATGAACAGAAACTGAAATGGATATCGCTTTTTCAAAAATTTCCACAAATACAGATTCTCGATATCAGCTGGAAATTATTTAGGGTAAGACCCATTAATCATCCTGCAGTGAGAATATTGCAGGTTACGGATATTATCTATGATAGCCTGGAAACATCTATCTTTCATAATATTTTGAAACCATTTTCTTTTCCAAAAGATAATTTTATATTAAGAGATTTTAAGAATAAATTATACGCTTATTTCCAAATAAAAAATAATTATCTCCCGGAAAGATATAAACTTGGCAAAACACGTATTGACACCTTGCTAATTAATATTATTCTTCCTCTTGCAGTAGTTTATTCCAGAGAAAAGAAATATAATAATTTGGAAGGAACTGTATATACCATTTACCAAAGTTTTTCAGGATTACCTTCAAATTTTCTTACTCAATACATGGAAAAGTTCCTTAATATTGAACAGAAAAAGATAGTTAAAAGAAATGCGATCAATCAGCAGGGACTGCTAAATATCTATTATGAATATTGCAAGCATCACCTTTGTGAAGCATGCAGTTCAAAATAAATTAGTTAAATATTTATGTTACTAAGTTTGCAAAAATTGTTTACACTGACATATATATTAATTATTAGAAGTTATTAATTATAATTAATGTATATGTATATATAATAAATAATATAAATTATTTAGTTGCGCATATTTATAATAAATAGTTAATAATGCAAATTAAAGTCTAATATATACTCATATAATAATTTAAATATAAAAAAGTTGTTGACAAAGGAAATCGAGTTTTAAATTTATACGGTACTAAAAAAATAAATTATCAAACACAAGTGCCATGAAATTGTAAAAAATATTTTAATTCAGAAATTTGTGATTCTGTAAGCTTAGGATGTATTAGTACGTAAAAAAAATCTCAAGATTCAAAAAATATGGTATTAATGATGTCAAATTGAGGTTTTATGAAAGTAAAACTGCTAAGTTTAAAATGTAATTGTAAATTGAGGTCATTTTAAAAGGCTGCTAACTTTTTTATTGTCTATTTAAATTGAGGTCTTTTTTTTATAAAAATCTGCTAATTAATATATAACATCGCAAAATTTCGCAATCTAGTTTTACATTGAATTATGAATAGTACTAATGTACTTTCGTAGCTAACTAAATTGAATAATTTCGGGGGGAAATTATGAAAAAAATTAGTTGCTTATTAGTAATACTGCTGATTTTAAGTTTATTTACTGTTGCTTTTGCTCAAGAGAGAAGCAATGTCAGCAATATTGTAACAGAAGACGATAACTTGGATGGTTGGATTGATGCATTCGATATCTATATGTCCAACTCAATCGATGATGATGGAGGTGCTACCGATTGGGTGGCACTTAATGCGGCTGGCATTAATAGTGATTTTATTGTAGGTGGTTCTTATGCCCTTATAATAGATTATCTGGATACAGGTGAGACAGCAGGTGATAACATATTCAGAGCTCATATCACTATGCCTAGTAATCTTGGAACAGGTTTTACTGGTGATATTACTTTGTGGTATATCAGTAATCCGACACGAAGAATTATGGACATCTATGGTGAATATTTAGAGACATTTACACCGCAGCCTGTATTTGACGGTGCTTCACCTCTACTTATTGAACTGAATACTTTCGATACAAATTCAGATGATTATGTTGATAAGATCAAAGTAAGATTTACAGAGCCTTTGAATCCGACCTGGTTTCCTCAAGGTGCTTTCGATGATCCAACTACGATCTTCCAATTTACAGATGGTATATTCGCCGGAATTCCTTTGGAACATGACAGTTTTGAAACTACAGTCTTACCAAATGATACGTATGTGATGGACATTCCCAATCCTAATTTATTAAATGGCGGGAATCCCACCGTGGGCTATGTGCCGATGTTACCAAGATTAGGATTTCACAATACTATGCTCGATAACCCGTTTGCGCTACGTGATCCAATGGCTAACCTTGCTGTATATGGCGGTGGACCTTATATCGAGGAAGCAATAACTAGGGAGGATGGTGCAGATACTTACATTGATGTTTTCTTTTCAGAAGATATTGAATTCTCTAGCGTTCAGATCAGTGATTTTGAAGTAGTTCTGGATACTCCTGTTCCTTCTCCAATAGTAGCTTTTGCTGTAAATGGTCCTATCGTAACTTTAGAAATTGCAGACATACCACCTTTCTTAATTGGTATCAATAGACTAAGATTAACTGCAACTCTCTGCATTGAGGATATTTATGGTGATCAGAACACTGTAATTACATGGGTTAATATTAAAGATGGTATTTCTCCAACAGCTCGAAGTATAACACCGTCAGATATTATGATCACAGATATTGATGCAGGAGCTGGCAATTTCTCAGTTGAAGTTGTTTATAATGAAGATATGGATATGATGGTAAATCCTACTATTGTATTTGATCCGGCTGTTTCTGGAACATTGGTTAATCCTAATCCTTCATGGCCATATTCTGATACATTCGTGATGACATACGATGTAGTTGATGTTGGAGTAGAAATTGAGGATATTGACATTACAGTTAATGATGCCGAAGATGAAGCAGGCAATGTCCAGTTTGAAGGTATAGAAGTAGATGCTTTTGAGGTTGAGACTCTTAATCCAACCGTTCTTTCCTTATCTTCTAATATTGCTTTAATCTCAGATTTGGATGTAGGAGTAGGAAACTTCTCTGTAACAGTTGAATATTCTGAAGATATGGATATGACTGTAAATCCTACAATCGAATTTGATCCTGATGTAGCATCAACTTTATCAAATCCTGATCCTGACTGGTCAGATTCTGATACATTTGTGATGACATATGATGTAGCAGATGCAGGAATAGAAGTTGACGATATTGATATTACCGTTGCTGAGGCAGAAGATGAAGTTGGAAATGTTCAAATTGAATATACTGAAGAGGAAGTATTCAGCATAGATACCGATAATCCAATGGTAGATGCATTAACAGCAACTCCTCCTTTCATTACTGATTCTGAAGTTGGAACACCATTTACAGTTATGGTACAATTCTATGAAGCAATGGATATGAACGTAAATCCTACTATTGAATTTGCTCCTGATGTATCATCAACCTTACCAACTCCAACGCCATTATGGCTTAGCTCTACACTTTTCAAGATGACTTATCTCATAGCGGATGCTGGAGTAGACATTGAGGATATTGATATTACCGTAGCTGATGCTGTTGATGAAGCTGGGAATATCCAGGTACCATATACAGCACCGGATGCTTTTGATATAGATACTGAGAATCCAACCGTTCTTTCATTAACAGCAAATCCGGCTCTTATTACTGACTCAGATGTTGGTTCAGATACTTTTACATTTACGGCAGTATTTAGTGAAGATATGATTCCAGCTGACAGGAGTGAGCCTGAGATTTATCTTGAGGAAAGATATCTGTTCGATACTATAACCTTAATATATAGCGAATGGACAAATTCATATACAAAAGTTTGGCATTATGATGTATCAGATGAAAATACTACTGAACTTAATATCACTATCTATCTTTCAGGTGGTACCGATTATCCAGCTGGGAATTATCTGATTCCTTATATGGAAGAAGATTGTGTAAGTGTTGATACAGAGAATCCATGGGTTACCGGAGTAACAGCGAATCCAGGTTCTATTAACGCTCTTGTCACCACATTCACATTAACAGTGGATTACAGCGAGAATATGAATATGACTGTATATCCAACTATTGTATTTGATCCTGATGTATCTACAACTTTAATAAATCCTGTTCCATTATGGACAGATTCTGATACATTTGTGATGACATACGATGTTATAGATAATGATGTTATTGAAAATTGTGTTGGTTATACGATAACTGACGCTATAGATGATCCGGCCGGAAATACTCAAATTCCATTTACTGAAGAAGAAGGTTTCGACATAAATACTGATGGTCCGGAAGTTGTTGAGTTATGGCCAGATCCTGTAGAAATTACAGATGCAACTGTTGGAGATGATATGTTTACTCTAACTGTTGTTTACGATAAATGTATGAATGAAAACATAGATCCGGATATTACATTCCCAGTTGAGAATCCATTGAATACAATATCATTCAGTTATGGTGAGTGGTATTCCCAACAACAAGCCGAAAATAGAGGTGAGGAGCAGAGTGAAGGAGCAGATTGTTATTATTGCTATGACATTTACGTTGCTTATTATGATGTTATAGATGTAGATGAAACTGTACCCTTTGTTGATGTTCATGTCCAGGGTGCTGTAGAAGCTTGTACGGGAAATCCTCAAGATCCTTATGATGAGGTGGATGTATTCAGTATAGATACAGAAAATCCTACCGTAGTTTCTATTACACCATCAATGATTCTAATCTCAGATTCCGATGCAGGAGCAGGAAACTTTTCTGTTCAAGTTGAATATTCTGAAGTTATGGATATGACCGTAAATCCTACTATTGTATTTGATCCTCTTGTACCATCAACCTTATCAAATCCAACACCAGTATGGCTTAGCAATACAGTGTTCGAGATGACATATGATGTAAGCGATGACGGAGTAGATATAGTAGGTATTGATGTACATGTTGAGGGTGCGCTAGATGATCCAGCGGGGAATGACCAAGTTCCTTATGATGAGGTGGATGTTTTCAGTATAGATACTGAGAATCCAACCGTTGTTTCATTAACAGCCAATCCGGCTCTTATTACTGATGCAGATGTTGGTGTAGATAAATTTACATTTACGGTTGTATTTAGTGAAGATATGTACCCATTAGCCAGGAGTAATCCTGAGATCGGTTGTCTTGAACGGTATTTGTTCAGTACTATAACTTTATCATACGATGAATGGCCAAATCCGCAAACATATGTAGCGCATTATGATGTTGTTGATATTAACACTACTGAACTGGATATTGATATATACGTTTCAGGATTTACCGATGATCCAGCTGGAAATGTTCAGATTTACTATATGGAAGAAGATGTAGTAAGTATAGATACAGAAAATCCGGCAGTGGTTAATATGACACTTTCAGATTTGTTTATTACAGATGTTGATGCAGGAGGTTTATTCACTGTATCCTTGGAGTATGACGAAGAGATGGATATGGGTGTAAATCCTACTATTGAATTTGATCCTGTTGTTTCTGCAACGTTAATTGATCCCGTTCCTTTGTGGACAGATGCATTTAATTTTGTATTGACCTACGACATTATAGATGTAGGTGAGACAGTTCTGGATATTGATGTACATGTAGAAGGTGCTTTAGATGACAGAGCTGGAAATGCTCAGGTTGTATTTGATGAAGCAGATGCGTTTGATATTGATACTGAGAATCCAATTGTTCTTTCATTAACAGCTGATCCGTATCTTATTACTGACTCAGATGTCGGTAGTGATACCTTTACACTTACAGCAGTTTTTAGTGAAGATATGACTGCACCTACCAGGAGTGATCCTGAGATCGTTCTTCCTGAAAGGAATTTGTTCAGTACTGCACTATTAATATCTGGTGGATGGACAGATACACATACATATGTATGGCATTACGATGTTGTTGATCTTAATACTACTGAATTGAACCTTACTGTAGGGGTAAGTGGCGGTACCGACTATCCAGCAGGGAATTTACAAGATCCAAATCCAACTTGGTTTGCTGATGTTGCAAGTATCGATACGGAGAATCCATGGGTTACCGGCTTAACACCAGATCCTGTCTTGATTACAGATGCTACTGTTGGTATTGATATGTTTACATTAACTGTAGATTATAGTGAAGATATGTTAACAGATACAACTGCTGACCCGGTAATTTCACTTACACCAAATAGTACGCTGACATTTAATTATGGTGTATGGTTTGATATAGACACATATGTAGCTCATTATGATGTTGCAGATGTAAATGAAGTAGGTCAGGATATAGATGTTCTTGTAGAGGGAGCTTTAGATGATCCTGCAGGGAATATTCAAGTTCCTTATGAAGAAGAAATTGTCTTCAGCATAGATACAGCAAATCCTACTGTAGTTAGTTTAACTGCATATCCTGAATTAATTTCAGACGATGATGTTGGAGTTGGACAATTTACTATTGAAGTGGAATTCAGCGAACTTATGCTAAAAGACGGAACTGCTGATCCTGTGCTTACATTCCCTAACGAAGATCCTCTAAATACAATAACTTTTATAAGTGGTGATTGGTTAGTTTATGAAACAACTCATGATACTTATGAAGCTGTTTATACTGTTGTTGATGTAAATGAAACAGTAATGGGCATTGATGTGCATGTCGATGGTGCTGCAGACTTTCCTGATGGTAATCCGCAGGATCCATATGATGAAGCAGATGTCTTTGATATAGATACAGAAAATCCTTATGTTATTTCTGTAGTAGCTGATCCTCTATTGATCACAGATTCCGATGAAGGTCCTGATATGTTTACTCTAACCATTAATTACAACGAGAATATGTATCCGGATAGTAGAGTAATGTCAGATCCTTTAATTACCTTCCCGGTTGAAGACCCATCTAGTACAATTGTATTTAGTGAAGGTAGTTGGATTGATACGGATTCATACATGGCTTATTATGATGTATATGATGCCGGTGTGACAATTTGGAATATAGATGTACATGTTGAGGGAGCTACAGACTATCCTGCTTTGAACATCCAGATCCCTTATGATGTTGCAGATGTCTTCAGTATAGATACAGAGAATCCAACTGTTGTTTCGTTAATTGCAAGTCCATTGTTAATAACTGATGCAGATGTTGGAACAAGTATGTTTACTTTAGAAATAGGATTTAGCGGATCCATGATGATGACTGGAATTGCAGATCCTGTAATAACATTCCCTAATGAGGATCCTGGTACAACGATAATTCTAAATCATGGTGAGTGGTTATACACTGACACATACATAGCTTACTATGACGTTGCAGATGCAGGTGTTACACTTCCTGATATTGATGTACATATTGAAGGTGCTGAAGATTATCCGGCAGAGAATGTAATGGTTCCATATGAAGAAGCGGATGTTTTCGGTATAGATACAGAAAATCCACTTTCTGAAGTTACATCAGCAATGTATAACACTGCTATTGCTTGTATAGAAGTCGAGTGGGAAGCTTATGATTACAATGGTATTCAACAAGTTGAACTTTATGTAAATCATGACGGCTTAGGATTCATTCTAGCAGATACAGATGTCACAGGCAATGAAGACGGTACATTCAGCTATTGTCTTGAGGCAAGTTCATTTATATGTGCAGAAGGTCTTTATGAATTCTATACGATCGCAACAGATGTTCCCGGCAATATTGAAACTGATATTGATCCTATAGTACCGGTTGAAGTTGACATCATTGCTACAGGGTTCGATATTACAACTACACCGGAATCACCAGAATATGGGACATATTTCAGTGTTAATGTTGCAGCTTTAGATGACGCTGGAATGCTTGATTGTGATTATTCAAATGTAATTCACTTCCTGTCAAATTATCCAGATGATGTTACTTTGCCTAATGAACCTTACCAAACATATGGATATCAGGTTTATGATAACTGTATTTCATTTGAAATCATGAGTGATCTTGTAATAGAAGCATATGGAATGTATCCATTTGAAAATCATAGTTACTCAGATCCTATAGAAATTCTATATCCAACAATTGAACCTCCTACAAATACAACTGCATATGACGTACCGGGAGATGAAGGTGGATGGATCTATATTGATTATGAATTATCAGTTAATGATCCTTTCCATAATGAAGCAGAAATGCCTAGTATAGATTACTACGTTGTTGAAAGTGATGCTGATACAACAGCAGCACAAAACTGGCAGGCAGTTGCTAATGTATACCTCTATGATCCTCCAGTTGAAAATAATGCATCAGTAATGCTTCAAGTTCCTAATGGATTTGTTGAATATGATTACAGAATGGCTGCAGTAATTATCGACGGTTCATCATCTTCTGATGAAATGGCAAATATGAAATCTATGAATAAAGAAGGACCAATGGTAGTTTACATCCATGAAAGTGGGAATAGCGATGATACATGGCAGTCAGTTTGGGCTTATTGCGGAGCTGCAGCCGGCTATCCTAACGCTAATGCAGTACCATTTGTTCAATATCCAATTGTAGATTTCTCATTTGATGAAGATACAACAGATTCTTCAATAGATCTGAATAATGTATTTGATGATGAAGATCTTGCATATGGTGATTTCCTTACCTTCACTTATACTGGTAATTCCAATATCGATGTAAGTGTTTATGAAGGAATCGTTACATTAACACCTGATGCTGATTGGTTCGGTTTCGAAGATATCATATTTACAGCAACAGATGATAGCATGGCATCAGTTACTGATGAAGTAAGAGTTACAGTAAATAACGTAAATGATGCTCCAGTAATCATTGAATTTGATCCTTCTGCATCATCTATTACGATCAATGAAACCGAGATGCAGACATTCTTGGTAATTGCAACAGATATTGATTCTGAAATACTGGCTTACCAGTGGTTCGTTGATGATATCATGCAAGTTGATCAAACTGTTAGTACTTATACTTATGAATCTGATTATTACTCAGCAGGTACATACTTAATTAAGTGCATTGTTGATGATGGAATTTCAGAAAGAGAAGGAAAAGTTTCCAAAATTGATAAATCAGTTGAATCTGCTATGAATAAAGAAGAAAGCAGAGCAAGTGTATCTCAGGAATGGGAATTGATCGTAATTGATTCAGATCAGAGTGTTGTCGTAAATGAATTAGTTCCTGATGTAGGTACTATAATTATAGATGAGGGTGAGATTATCAATTTCTCTGTTGATGCTTTTGACCCGGATGGAAATGACCTTGAATATAGCTGGCAGATAGATGGAGTAGAACAATCAATAGAAGCTACTTACGATTTCATTACTGATGAAAACTCTGCTGGAGAATATGAAATAACGCTTAATGTTACTGATAACTTTGGAGAAGGTGAATCTAGGGATGCAATATATTATGCATGGAATGTAGTTGTAGAAAATGTTCTTGATTCCGGTATAGTTTTAACACCATTAGTTTCTAAACTTTACCAGAATCGTCCTAATCCATTTAATCCTGATACTTGTATCTTGTTAGATATCAGTGAAAATGAAACGGGTGTATTGACCATATTCAATATGAAAGGGCAAATAGTTGAAACTCAACGCTTCAATTCCGGCACTCATAATTATTTATGGAATGCTGACAATTGCAGCTCAGGAGTATATTTCTATAGGCTAATAACTGATAGTAAAACTGAAACTAAAAAAATGTTACTTTTGAAATAAGAGAAACATTTGAAAGAGTGCTTATTGCTCTCTATCTATTAGAGTGATAATAAGATGAAAAAAAGGGCAGAATTTAATTCTGCCCTTTTTGTTTTAGATTAATATTTTATTTAGAAATCTTTAAGAACGTCAGCTATTGTTGTATGTCCAATTTCCTGTAGCTCATAAGTTACCTGAACTGAAGGTTTATTGATCTTAACGATCCTTCTAAGATCGATAGGAGTTGCTATAACAACAGCGTCACATTCTGTATTATTAATTGTAGTTTCAAGATCTTTGATCTGCTGTTCGCCATAGCCCATTGCTGGCAGGAGAATACCTATCTCAGGATATTTCTCAAATGTTTCTTTGATAGAACCAACAGCGAAAGGACGAGGATCAACAAGGTCAGCAGCACCGTATTTTTCAGCAGCTACAACACCTGCGCCATACTTCATCTCACCATGAGTAAGAGTAGGACCATCTTCAACGATAAGAACATCAGCACCTTTCACAAGTTCAGGCTTATCAATGCTTACAGGTGAAGCACCATCAATAACGATAGCATTAGGATTGAGTTCTCGAACATTATCTCTCACGATCTGAATTCCTTCCGGATCAGCTGAATCGATCTTATTGATCACAATAACATCAGCATTGATGACATTAGTTTCGCCAGGATAGTAAGTTCTTTCATGATCAGGTCTGTGTGGATCTACAACAACGATGTTTATCATTTTGTCTGAAACGTAGAATGGTGTGTCATTATTCCCGCCATCCCAAATAATTACATCAGCTTCTTTTTCAGCTTCACGAACTATTGCTTCGTAATCTACACCAGAATAGATAATACTACCCATAATTATATGTGGTTCGTATTCTTCCATTTCTTCTATTGTACATTCATGTTTTACCAGATCTTCAAGAGCAGCAAATCTTTGAACTTTTTGTTTAACAAGGTCGCCATATGGCATTGGATGACGGATAGAAGCTACTTTCAGTCCTTTTGCTTTAAGAGCTTTCACAACCGCACGTGTTGTTTGACTTTTTCCGCAGCCAGTTCTGGTAGCGCATACTGTTATAAGTGGTTTAGTTGTTTTTACAGTAGAATTCTTCAATCCGATAAGTTTGAAATCAGCTCCAGCAGCATTAACTAATGAAGCATTATTCATAACTCTTTCATGAGGAACATCACTGTAAGCAAACACAACTTCTTCTACGTTGTGTTTATTTATCAGGTTCACTATTTCATTTTCTGCGAAGATAGGGATACCTTCTGGATATAATTCACCAGCTAATTCAGCTGGATATTTTCTTCCATCGATATCAGGGATTTGTGTTGCTGTAAAAGCAACAACATCGTAATTTGCATTGTCTCTGTAATAACAGTTGAAGTTATGGAAATCACGCCCTGCAGCACCCATAATGATGACTTTCTTTTTCATCTTTCTCTCCTTTTTTCTTTAATGAATAATTTAGAAGCAAGGCTTAAAAATAGGGTTTTGAAGTCAAGGAAATTTATATTAGATTAATATAATAACAAATTAAAAAAAATTATAATTTTAACTTTACTAATTTTTAGTTAATATATTTAAGGTATAAAAATAAATGGAGGAAGAATGCTGGATAAAATAAAGGTACAGGAAGTTCTAGATAAAGTTAGACCTTCGCTGCAGGCTGATGGCGGAGATTGTGAACTTGTTAATATAACTGCTGATAATGTTATAGAAGTAAAATTGAAAGGTGCTTGTGGAAATTGCCCAATGGCAACACTTACACTTAAAGCAGGTATCGAGAGAGTTCTGAAAGAAGAAATACCTGAAGTAAAAGAAGTAATTTCAGTATAGGTTTGAAACAGAATTATAGAAAGTGAGGTGTCTGGATAAAAAGGATACCTCATTTTTATTGGAGGAGTTATGAAACTTATATCATATAAAAAAGTTCAATTAGAAAAAGTAACTATGGAAGGAGCAAAAGGTGCAAATATACGTTGGCTTATCTCGGATAAGGATAAAGCACCAAATTTTGCAATGCGAATGTTTGAAGTTGTACCAGGAGGATTTACACCATATCATTCACACAGCTGGGAACATGAAAATTTCATTGTTGAAGGTACTGGAGTTCTGGTTACAGAAGATGGAGAATTGCCATTTAAACCAGGTGATGTAATATATGTTGATCCGCATATGAAACACAACTATAAAAATACGGGTGATACAACACTTAAGTTTCTTTGTTTGATCCCTATTGAAAAACCTGTTAAACAAGTTAAAAAAAATATTAACCCTTTTGCATCGGGTAGAGCAAATAATTGTTAAATAAATATATATAGGAGAGAAAGATGGAAAAAAAATTCTTTGAAGATCTAGTTACAGCTCCAAGTCCATCGGGATTTGAACAACCGGCACAGGAAGTGTACAGGAATTTTGTAAAAGAATATGCTGATGAAATTAAAACTGATGTGCATGGTAATGTTATAGCCCTTAAAAAAGGAACAGGAAAACTTCGCATCATGTTGTCCGGTCATGCTGATGAGGTCGGTTTAATGGTTAATTATATTGAAGATACCGGATTTGTCAGATTTGTTGCTATTGGTGGTGTAGATGCAACTTTGTTGCCAGGTATTCGCGTAAATATTTATCATAATAAAAAAGTTGTTCGTGGAATCATTGGAAGAAAGCCAATTCATTTGATGAGCCCTGAAGATAGAAAGAGTACTCCAAAAATGTCTGACCTCTGGATAGATATTGGCGCAAAAGATAAAAAAGCAGCTGAGAAAAAAGTTGCGATTGGTGATCATATAACTTATTCACCTGGCTTGGAAATATTATCTGGAAGTGTGATCACAACTAAAGCTACTGATAATAAAGCTGGAGTTTACATTGTGGGATGTATTCTTAAAGAACTTGCAGGAAAAAAAATTACTGCAAACATATATTCCGTCTCTTCAGTTCAGGAAGAAGTTGGACTTCGTGGAGCCAGAACAAGTGCATTCGGCATTGATCCTCATGTTGGCGTAGCTATAGACGTGACACATGCAACTGATTATCCGGGAATGAATAAAGGACAGTTAGGTGATATATCCTTAGAAAAAGGACCGGTTATTTCAGTTGGTGCAAATATAAATCCAAAAGTATTTGAGCTTCTCAAAAAAGCAGGGGATAATGCTAAAATTAAATATCAGATTGAAGCCGCTCCACGCGGAACCGGCACTGATGCAAATGCAATTCAGGTTAATAGAGCCGGTGTAGCGACAGGGCTCATCAGTATTCCCAATAGATATATGCACACTCCAAATGAAGTGATCTCATTTAAAGATCTTGATGGAGCAATAAAACTTCTTACAGAATTTGTCTGCTTGATCAACGATAAAACTGATTTTATTCCAAAAGTATAAATTATTAATTTCAGGTAGAGGTAGGAAAACTACCTCTACCTTTTTTAATACAATTAAGAGGATAAATGATAACCGTAAATAATCTCTCAAAAGTATTCCGTCAACAAAATGGGGAAGAGTTGTATGCCGTAAATAACCTTTCATTCACAGCAGATAAAGGTGAAATTGTAGTGTTATTAGGTGTTAATGGAGCTGGAAAGACTACGACGATGCGAATGCTTTCTACTATATTACAGCCATCCAGCGGAACAGCAACACTGGAAGGTTATGATTTAAAAAAAGATCCTCAGAATGTGAGAGCAAATCTAGGTTTCCTTTCAGGAGATACGGGACTTTATGCCAGGCTTACAGCACGAGAGACGATTACATATTTTGCCAGATTGTATGATGTTCCTGAAAATAAGATACACGATAGGATCAACAAGATGGCTGACCTTCTAGACATGCATGATTTTCTGGATAAAAAAATTGATTTTCTCTCTACTGGAATGAAGCAAAAGGTTTCTATTGTCCGTTCAATTATTCATGATCCTCCCATAATGATCTTTGATGAACCAACAGCCGGACTTGATATCCTTACTGCTAAGAATATAATTTCTTTTATTCATAAATGTAAAGAGGATGGTAAATGTGTACTATTCTCCACTCATATAATGCGGGAAGCAGAACGTATTGCTGATAAAATTGTCATGATCCACCAGGGAAAAGTATTAGCTCAAGGAAGCTGGGAAGAATTCATTGAAAATACAGGATTACACGACCTTGATGACATCTTCATTCACTATGTTAACAATGTTGTGAAGGAAGATGCATGAATATTAAAAAAATAATTGTAATTTACAAAAAAGAGATGCTGGATCTTCTTAGAGATAAAAGAACAATTATAACATCATTTGTTCTTCCAATTATACTATATCCGTTATTAATGATCGGTTTAACATCTATGACATCACGTCAGGAAATCAAACTGGAACAACAGGAAATAGTTATATATCTTAATGATATGTCACAAAATGAGATATCACGTGAGATAAGGGGATCACTATCTGAAATAGAGACACTTCAAATTATGGATGAAGCTATTGTTTATAATGAAGACACATATCTTGACCTTCTAAAAGATAAATCAATAGAAGCTCTAATTACTGTTGAAGATAGTTTATCATCAACCGGTTATACAATACTTAATCTTACTTGTTTTTATGATGAAACTTCCGAGAAGAGTTCCATGGCATATAGAAAGATCAGAGATAATTTACGTGATCTGGAAGAAGTGCTGATAAGCAAGAGACTGGATAAAATTAAAATTAACAGTGAGATATTGAATGCTGTTGAGATCAAAAAAGAAAACATTGCACCACCTGAACAAATGGTTGGTTTTATTGTTGGAAAATTTTTACCTTATTTGTTAATTATATTAACTATAAGTGGTGCTTCAGTAATTGCTTCAGATCTTATTGCCGGTGAAAAAGAAAGGGGTACACTTGAAACGATCTTGGTTAGTGCAGCTAAAAGGAACGAATTGGTTATTGGTAAATATCTTACGATAATTACTATTTCTATCATTACTGTATTACTTAACTTATTAAGTATGTACATTGCATTTCGCCATATCTTTATGCAGATGGGGCAGACCATGGGAAACTTCCAGTTGCCAATTGGGAACTTTGCACTTATCCTGCTTCTGATGATCCCGCTAATAACTTTTTTCTCTGCTATTCTTCTTTCAATTTCAACTTATTCCAGGAATATCAAGGAAGCTCAAAGTTATCAAATGCCTTTGCTGTTTGGAGCTATCATGCTTTCAATGGTTAGTTTTTTACCGGGTTTTGAACTGAATCTGGGATTTTCATTAATTCCGATTGTTAATTTTTCTTTGTTAATGCGTGATATAATGCTGAATAACTATCAATTAAGTTATCTGTTCATAGTTATAGGATCTACTCTTGTACTTGATGTTGTAACAGTTTACATTTCAATTAAGTTGTTCCATAGCGAAAATGTCTTATTTAGAACTGCAGAAGAAAAATCTTTGAAATTCTGGGGTAAAAATAAGAAGAATATTCTAAATTTACAGTTCGTTCTTGTCTATTTTGTTATTATGATATTAGCTCTTTATTATATTGGCGAAAGATGGCAGATACAAGACTTGATGAGAGGATTGGTAAAAACTGAAGTATTGCTTATTTTATTACCTGTTATTGTAATTTTACGTTTTTCAAAGACAGATATTAAAAAAACATTGAGATTAAATTATACAAATCCAATGAATTTCCTGCTGGTTATAATTGCTGCACTTCCATTTCTGTTATTAGCCGGTATTGTAGGTCAAATAATTAATTTGATCTTTCCTCTTTCTGATACATATCTGGAAAATTTGCAGAGTCTATTATCAACCGATCAAAATAGTATATGGCTGATAATTTTTGTAGTTGGAATTTTGCCTGGTATCTGTGAAGAGGTTATGTTTAGAGGTTTCATCCTAAGTTCTTTGAAAAAGAGTGGATTTTGGCATGGAATAATTTTTACAGCTGTTTTATTTGGTGTTTTCCATCTTGATCCGTTTCGCTTTTTACCAGTATCTTTATTAGGTATCTGGTTAGGTTATTTAGCCTGGAAGACCAAGAGCTTATATGTACCTATCTTAGCTCATATCATGCAAAACTCGTTAGCTATTCTTATAACCAATTATTCAGATAAATTTAAATTTCTCGATTTTATTGTTAAAGATGGAAATATAGCATATTGGGTTATAATACCTGCTGTAATAATAATTTATTTCGTTGTCAAAGGTTTACATACTTTTAATCCTGCTGAAACACAAGATAATAGCTTAGAATATTGAATTTTGCTAGATTTTTGGAATATTAATTATTGATTACGAAATCAGGTTTATTATTGATTCAGGTAAATTATGAGTAGAGATCTAAAAACAAATTGTTTAATTATTAAGAAAGTTAATTTTAGAGATACAAGTCTTATTATCGACGTACTGACTCCAGAGTATGGAGTCATTAAGGTTATGGCAAAAGGTGTTCGCAAAAGTAATAAAGTAATAGGAATCTTAGAATTACTAAATGAACTTGAAATGGAACTTTATAAGAATCCCAGTTCGGATTGGTACATCTTTAAATCAGCACAATTGATCAATGCCAATTTATTTAATATTAAACTTCATACAAGTATCCTTATGCAGGCTGCAATCGAGATAATAAGGCAGATCATTATAACTGTGGATGATTCAAAAGCTGTGTACGAATTATTAACACAATACTTGCAATATATAAAAACGGTACCAAAAAACGGTATTGTAATCTTTTGGCGGTTTATGTTAAAATTATGTAAAATAATTGGAATTGAGTTAAATGTGTATAATTGTATAGAATGCTCTCACAATAATAAATTTGTAGCTTACTTTCCTCAAAAACATGGATTTATCTGTGATATTTGTTATATGCCGGTATATGATGAGCAAGTGATCAGAATAAATGATATTGAAGCCGATCTGATTAGAAAATTACCAAATATTGGACAGTTTATAAATGAGATATCAATTCCAAAATCAATATTTAAGCATATTAACAAGATATTTGTTATACATTTATCCGAACATTTTAATAAGAATATGCACTTGAAAAGTGTTGAATTATTATAATTAATTTCTAAAATAAATATAAATTTTTTATTTCTATAGTAATTTTTTCTCTATACTTCTAAAATTCTTTAATTTTTTTTGAGTGTCTGTGTCCCAATTTCAGGATTTTCGACATGTATAAGTAAAAGGGATATTTACACCCAAAAAAGGAATGAAACGTGTTTTTTAAAAAAATGAAACTTAAATGCTTAACAAATTTACTCTTTACAGAAAAAATTAACTTAGCAGTTTTAGAGAATGAAGTATAGAAATCAAATAGCATAATCTACATCGGTGAAAATAAATTCATTCAGATAAGTCCTCTCTGAACGATTGGAAAGAATGAATTAGAAAAGATAGTCTGGAAAGGAAGCAAGTAAACAATAAATTTTGGAGAAACTAAATGAAGAGAATCATTGTAATTATGATTTGCATTTTAATAATGTCATTTGCATTTTCTGATGAATTGGAAATGGATTTAATAAATCAAACGGTTTATACAAGTTCTTTATCACTCGGATTTTTTTCCACACTTAGTTTAGGTATTGGACCTGTATCAGAGAATCAAAGAATTGAGAAAATGATTATCGTGCATGCTGGTTTAAGTCCTTTCTTTTTTGGAGGCGGCATATATTTCCAAAATAGGTATTT
Source organism: Candidatus Tenebribacter davisii (assembly GCA_030765535.1). Classification (GTDB taxonomy): domain Bacteria; phylum Cloacimonadota; class Cloacimonadia; order Cloacimonadales; family TCS61; genus Tenebribacter; species Tenebribacter davisii. The sequence continues at coordinate 27,307 of JAVCCH010000086.1, read as the reverse complement.
TAAAGATTCAACACGAACAGGCATGTTCTACACATTTAATATTGGGATTGATCATATTGCTGCAATTGGAGGTCGTAGTGCAAGATTAACTCTACCTAATATTGCTGGAGGAATTGGTTATAGTAAAAAAATTGGAGACAATTCATATTTCCGTATATCAATTGATTTGGGTATTAAAGCGGTAATAAGTAATCTGAATTTATCAATTACATTTTAAATGGAAAAATAAATGAAAAAATATTTTATTGTTATTGCGTTAATAATAGCAATTTCAATTTCTGCTGAAATTCAAAAACCAATAATCGTTATTTCACCTACAACTGGAGTATTTTCTGGAATAAGAGTTGGTATTGGAGTAACTAATGTTTATGAAAATCATGTATGGGAATTGATTTTGAATTACAAGAATGAATTAATATCTCATGTTGCAGGACCGAAAATAACTTTCACGCCAATGAATTCCAGCACTTTCGACAGTATTTATCTGCAAGCAAACAGATTTTGGAACCTTGAAAGAAAGAGATCATTCTTAATATTCAAAATTGGTGGTATTATTATTTCCCCCATTTTTTATTGTGAGGATTGTAAAACTGTTCTAATACCAATGTTATCGATAGGATATGGATACAGTTTTAATATAAAAAACATGTGTTATATTCGTCCTTCAATTGATATTGGACTGCAATCAAATATAATTAATGTCGGATTGGCTATAACATTTTAAAACAATATACATCTAGATCATGTCTAACCAGTTAATCTCATCAAAAAGAAACCGCAGATTAACAAATAATTAACCTAAAACCATAAGAATTGACAGATTAACATCTAATTTTTTTGTGACGAATATATGAAACGGAAAGATATAATTAATATAGTTTTATTTGTTATCGTATTTGCTTTTGCAGCTTATCGATTTTCTAAATTAACGTATTCTAATCAGAAATCAGCTTTTGTTATGGATACGATCGTAGATATAAAAATTGAATCAAAAGATAAAAATACAGATGAAACCATAGCTGGTGCTTTTAAATTAATGGAAGATTATGAAAAAAAATTTTCATTTTATAAAAAAGAAAGTCCAATCTGGCAATTCAATAACAATGAAATTGAAAGTTTGTATCTTGATGAAGATCTCAAAAATATTTTAGCGATTTCCCGCCAGCTGAACATTGATACTAATTCACATTACGATATCACTATCGGTGCATTATCTGAAATCTGGGATTTTGAAAATAATATTATCCCGTCAGGTAAAGAGATCGAAAAAGCAAAGTTAAGTACCGGATTCAATAAATTAACAATTATAAACGGGTATCTGAAGGGATCAGAGGGGATAAAAATAAATTTAGGAAGTCTGGCAAAAGGGTACATTATTGATAAAACCATTGAATATTTAACTCAGAAAGATGTGATATCAGGATACATAAATGCAGGTGGAGACATAAGAATATTTGGTAATAAAAAGCCTGTAAAGATAGGCATTATGCATCCAAGAAGCGATTCAAATGAAACAATTGATGTACTTAGCATAATTAATAGATCTGTAGTCACTTCTGGAGATTATGAAAGATATTTCATTGAGGATGGAATTCGTTATCATCATATACTTGATCCATTAACTGGTTATCCGTCTCATGAGGCAATATCTGTTACAGTAATTGCGGAAACTGCATTAATAGCCGATGCACATTCAACTGCACTTTTCCTTTTAAAACCGGAATCGGCTATTGAACTTGCAAATAGAACAGATGATGTTGAAGCTATCGTATATTATTTTAAAGAAAATAAAATAGAAAAACTTGAAACAAAAGGAATTAGTGATTATAAATAATTATATAAAATGTATAAGGACATATTATGAAAAATAAAATTGATATTCAAAGTTTAGAAGATAACAGGAAAGTAACAATAAATGAAGTTGGTGTAAAAAATGTTAAGTATCCCATTATTGTGGATGATCGAGAAAACAATCAGCAAACGACGATTGCTGATCTTGATATATATGTAGAACTACCGCATCATCACAGGGGAACACACATGAGTCGTTTCCTGGAAGTTCTTAATAAATTTCATAAAGATAATCTCATCATGAGATTACCGGAATTTCTTGCTGAAATAAAGAAAGCGCTTAATTCCGAATATGCTTCTGTTAATATTAGGTTTCCTTATTTCATGAAAAAGACTGCTCCAGTTTCCAAAACTACTTCTCTACTTTCTTATAATTGTTTTTTTCAAGCTTCTCTGGATGATAAATTTAAAATGCAGATTGGAGTTGAAGTACCTATTACTACATTGTGTCCATGTTCAAAAGAGATAAGTGATAATGGTGCGCACAGCCAGCGTTCAATGGTGAATGTCATGATCACATATAATAAATTTATTTGGTTGGAAGAGATGATTGAACTGGTGGAAAGTTGTGCTAGTTGTGAGATATATTCTCTGCTCAAGCGGGTCGATGAAAAATATGTTACAGAGAAAGCTTATGATAACCCCAGATTTGTGGAAGATATTGTTAGAGAAGTAACACTAAAATTAAAAAAAGATGCAAGAGTGGATTGGTTCAAAGTACAATCAGAGAATTATGAATCAATTCATAATCATAATGCTTATGCTTGCGTTGAATTTGATAAAAGAAAGGACTAAATGAAAGTAACATCAAAAACATTTAATAATGATTTTAAAGTAATAATTGCAAGGGATAATTCTAATCCTCTTATCTGTCTTCAATTCTATATTCGTATCGGTTCTGCCTGGGAAGATAGATCAGAAGCAGGATATTCACATTTGACAGAACATCTTGTATTTAAATCAACCAAAAAGTTCCCTCAGAATGCGATAATGAATAAAGTAACCAACCTGGGCGGATCAATAAATGCGTATACAGAGTTTGATTCTACCTGTTTGTATATTACTATTCCCTCTAAATTTATTGAGGAAGGAATTGAAATACTCTCTGAATTAGCGATAAACGCAAATTTTTCTAATAAGGATTTCATTTCTGAGAAAAAAGTAGTTATTGAAGAATTAAAGCAATTAAAAAATGAACCTGAAGACTCATTTATAGAAGATGTTGCAGCAAACTATTTTACTAAGAACCCATATAAAAAACCAATTATTGGAAATATGAATTCGCTCAGGAAAGCAAAACCGGATCTATTACACTGTTTTTATAAAAAGTATTATGTTCCTAATAACTGTTTCTTGGTTGTGTCTGGTGATATAAAAGGAAATGAAATTGATGATATCATTGAAAAATATTTTGGGAATTGGAAACCTTCCAAACTTAATGAACGTAAAAGAATTAGTAATCATTTCCCTACAAAACCTGAGATAAAACATCTGCCGAGAGAAATTTCCAGTAATATGCTGGCATTTGTAATGCCTGATTTATCTGAAACGGATCCTGATTCTTATGCAATATCACTTGCAACAAAAGCTTTTACACTAGGGAAGAATTCTAGGATCTATAATAGATTGTTTACTGAGGAAAAATTAATTGATAATGTGCATGTCCATTCTCTCAGTGGAATTAATGACGGTGCATCAGTTATTATGATCATGCCCAAAAAGAAAGCTGATATAACAAAGATCTGCAGAATATTTCTGGAAGAATTGGAACAATATCTTTTACATGGGATTAATGATATTGAACTTGAAGATAATAAAAAAGAGATGGTCTTCTTCTATAGATATTCTTTTGAATATGTTGAATCACTTGCATCAAGTTTGGGAAGTGAAGAGATATTATCAACTTATAAAAAATTCTTCGAGTATCCGGAGATGGTAAGGAATATTTCCCGAAATGATATAAACAGGATAATTAAAGATTATTTTAAAAAAGATCACTTGAAATTATATTATACTGGTCCTGATAATATCAATGAAAACATTATTGGAAAGCTACTTAAAAATAGACCCGTAAATAACAAAATTACTGAGAAAGATTTTTTTGAAACCCGTTTAAAAAATGGAATGAAGATACTTTTTAAAAAAGTTTTGGGAAAACCTACAATTGGTATCTCTCTTTCGTATGAAGTTTCTCAATTAAATGAGACAAAGGAAAATCTGGGAATTAACTATCTTACATCTGCATTGATGTTGTATGGTAACGAAAATAGAAATTATCAGCAGTTTTTGAATTTTTGTACTTCCAAAGGAATCAATTTCAGTATAAGTCCACAAAGTGAAACGACCATTGTCAGTTCAAAATGTTTTAAAGAGATACTGCCGGTGAGTTTAGAATTAATCTCCGATGTTGTATTGCATCCCACTTTCCCTAAAGAACATTTTGAGAACATTAAACTAACAACTAAAAGCAACCTTGATAGAATAAAGGATTATCCTCAACATCATGCTGCCATGCTTTTTAAGGAATTACTTTTTGGTAAAAAAAGTAATATTAGCAGCCGCTCCGGTTCAAAAACTACGATTCAAAACATCACATTAAAACAGGTAAGAAACTGGTATAAACAGTATTATCTGCCAGAGAATATCTCTCTATCTATTGTTGGAGATTTTAATTTTGAAGAAGCCTATAGCTTATGTGAATCGAATTTTATTTATGAAAAAGGAAAACATCCTAAATCTATCCAGCAAGCAATCATAAACTCATCTAAAAATAGGAATAAACTTATCAAAAAAGGAATGGATCAAGCAATTATTAATATTGGCGGATTTGCCTGTGATACTACTGATAAAAAGAAAAACACTGCATTCCATGTTCTCTCACAGATCATTGGCGGTGAGAGTGATTCTATTCTGTTCCGTGAACTTAGAGAAGAACGAGGACTTGCTTATTCTGTAGACTTTACATTTAATTCAGTGAGAACTGCTGGTTTTTGGGTTGCTTCTGCTATTGTTGATAAAGAAAGTAAATATCAAGCCGTTGATATTATCCGTAATGTTCTGAAAGAAGTAAAAACTAATGGTATAAGCAATAAAGTGCTGGAAACCACAAAGAACTATATCCGGGGGCAAAGATTAATGGAAGAAGAGAGCGTATTAAATCAAGCACAAACACTTTCAATACTAGAATCATTAGGATTAGGATATAAATATTATCTCGAAAGAGATGCGCGTTTAGCAAATGTGAATGTTAAAATTCTACATGATCTTGCAAAAGAATATTTCAATGAAGATAATTATTTTGTACAGATCATGATATAAACAATTTGGAACGGAGAAGAATGAAAACTATTGGTATTGATCTTGGCTCCAGGATGTCAAAAATTGTTGTTTTGCAAAAGGATAAAATAATATATTCAAGAGTCACCGATACAGGAGTTAATCCCAGAAAGAGATCAGAAGAGTTATTAGCTGAAGCTTTGGAAGCAACATCTTTACACATTTCTGAAATAAAAAATATTTATTCTACCGGTTATGGCAGGAATATTGTTCCCTTCTCTGATAAACGAATTTCAGAAATCAGCTGTCATGCAAAGGGAGCAAGATATTTTTTCCCTCAGGTGAGAACGATTATAGATATTGGAGGACAAGATTCTAAGATCATTCTTTTAAATGGGGAAGGGCATGTAATTGACTTTGTAATGAATGACAGATGTGCAGCAGGTACCGGTAAATTTTTAGAAGTTACTGCTACAACCCTTGAAACGACTATTGACGAGTTGGGAGAATTATCAGAACATTCTACCAAAAAGGTCGATATCAATAGTACTTGTGTTGTTTTTGCCGAATCAGAAATAATTGGCCTTATTGCAGAAGGTTGGGGAAAGGAAGATATAATTAAGGCAGTACATCATTCAATTGCAAAGAGAACAAAAAATCTTGCTTCTCAACTTCATTGGCAGGAGCCGGTAGTATTTACAGGTGGAGTAGCAAAAAATACCGGAATGCAAACCGCAATTTCAAAGATTATGGGCTCAGAAATTATTGTACCGGAAAAGTCATTTATAACTGGAGCATTAGGTGCAGCAATATTTGCTCAAGAATGAGTTGAAAAAGAACTTTCAACTTGACACTACATTTGATTATTTATTCCTCAAATCATAATTATATTTAAGGAAACAAAATGAGATCAATAGTTATATTATTTGTTATCTTAATTTTTTGTGTGAACTTATCTGCACAAAATGTAAATTCATCTAATATTAATGATATACAATATAGCATAAAATTGATAAAATTCTATATAGAAAAAAACGAATATGATACTGCACTTGAATATATTGATAAAACTTTGGAAGTATCAGCACAAAAAGATTCTCTCTTCATTTTTAAAGGATTTATCTATAAAGATCAGGAAGATTGGTTAAAAGCTTCAGAATGTTATGCAAAAGCAATTTTATATACTCAAGACGAGCAATTGATAAATGAAGTTTTAGTAGATTTTGAAAAAGCAATAATGCTCGTGTCTCCTTTACAGGCTATTGATATAGTATCATCTGCTGTCACAAAAGCACTAATTCCCCAGAAACATACTGGATTTCTTTATATACTGGCAAGCTTGTATGAAAATAATCAGCTTTATAGTGAAGCGAATGATGTTTATAATACTATAATATTGGAAGTTGATGAATCTGAAAAATACTCTTTGCAGATCAAAATAGCAACAAATAGTATATTTCAAAAAGAATATAATGAAACTTTGAATATTCTTAAACCGCTTATCGCTGAAAATGATTCGATTAATAATGAAAAATTACTTTTCTTAGATTATATTGCTAATATTTCACTTGAACGGTATGAAAAAGCTAAAAACTCCCTTCTAAGATTATATTTAGAATATCCAAATCATCCGAATAGAATAGAGATCCTTTCCGGATTAGCTGAGGTATTTGAGTGGGAACAGCAATATTTGATGAGTTGGTATATGCTGAATGAATTGTATAAAATTAGTAATGAAGCTCAAAAATTTAAACTTCAAAATGAAATTGAACAAATTAAAAAAAGAATATATGAAAGTAATAAAGTGAACGATCAATTTAAATATCTGAAACCTGTATTTGAAGAAGATATACATAAGCAAATATCAGATAAAGAATAATAAGTTTTTATTAGATTAAATTATTGACTCCAAAATGCTTGATACATTTTTTGTATTGTTCTTAAAATAAAAATAAAAAAATATAAAATAAAGAGGAGCTAAAATGAAAAAATTTAAGAAAGTTACGTTAGATGGTAATACAGCTGCAGCGCATGTAGCTTATGCCTTTAGTGAAGTAGCTGCGATTTATCCGATCACTCCTTCATCTCCAATGGGTGAATATGCAGATGCATGGGCAGCTAATAATCGTAAGAATATCTTTGATCAAACTGTTGACGTTATGGAAATGCAATCTGAAGCTGGAGCTGCAGGTGCTGTTCACGGTTCACTCTCTGCAGGTGCCTTTACCACTACTTTTACTGCATCTCAAGGTCTTATGCTTATGCTTCCAAATATGCATAAAATAGCGGGTGAAATGCTACCTACTGTTTTCCATGTTTCTGCCAGATCACTTGCTGCGCAATCACTTTCAATTTTTGGAGATCACTCAGATGTAATGTCAGCAAGAAATACTGGTTTTGCTCTTGTGGCAGCTTGTTCAATTCAAGAGATCATGGATCTGGGTATTGTTTCACATCTTTCTACTTTAAAAACAAAGATCCCATTTTTAAATTTCTTCGATGGTTTTAGAAATTCACATGAGATTCAAAAAATTGAAGTTATCGATTATGATACAATGCGTGAAATGGTTGATATGAAATATGTAGAAGATTTCAGGAACAGATCTATGAATCCTGAACGACCTATGGTAAAGGTTGGAGCACAAAATCCTGATGTATTCTTCCAGGGTCGTGAAACTTCCAACAGTTATTATAATATAGCTCCTGAAATAGTGCAGGATTACATGGATAAATTGGCTAAGGTAATCGGACGACACTATCATCTATTTGATTATGTTGGTGCTAAAGATGCCGATAAAGTGATCATTGCAATGGGTAGTGGTGCTGATACTATTGAAGAAACAATTAATTATCTTAATTCAAAAGGTGAAAAACTTGGTCTTATAAAAGTTCGTCTTTATCGTCCTTTCTCTGTTGATGCATTTATTAATTCTCTTCCGGGATCAGTTAAGAAAATCGCAGTTCTTGATAGAACAAAAGAACCAGGATCAATTGGTGAGCCACTCTATTTAGATATTGTTGCAGCACTTAAAGATAGAAAAGATCTTACTATTATTGGTGGACGTTACGGACTTTCTTCGAAAGAATTTACTCCTTCTATGGTAAAAGCAGTTTATGATCACCTTGATGGAAAGGCAACTCATGGATTTACCGTAGGTATTAATGATGATTTAACTCATACTTCAGTTAAAGTTACCGATCATGTAGACTCAATGCCGGAAGGTGGAATCAGTTGTAAATTTTGGGGATTGGGATCAGATGGAACAGTTGGTGCAAACAAAAACTCTATCAAAATCATTGGTGATAACACTGATATGTATGCTCAAGGATACTTCCAGTATGATTCAAAAAAATCAGGTGGAATTACCCGTTCACATCTGCGTTTTGGTAAAAGCCTGATTCAGTCTGAATATCTTGTAGAAAATGCTGATTTTATCGGATGTCATAATCAAGCTTTCATCGGACGATATGATATACTTGAAGGCATTAAAGATAATGGAGTTTTCTTATTGAATTCACATTGGAATGATGAAGAAGTTTTTGCAAATCTTACATTAGAAATGCAGAAAACAATAATTAAAAAAAATATTAAATTATACAATATCAATGCGCTTAAAATAGCAAATGAAGTTGGTCTTGGTGGAAGGATCAATACCGTTATGCAAACAGCTTTCTTCCTTATATCAGGTGTTTTAAATAGAGATGAAGCAATAAAAATGATCAAAAAAGCTATTGAGAAGACTTTCCTGAAAAAAGGTAATAAAATAGTTGAGATGAACTGGAAAGCAGTTGATAAAACAAATGAAGCATTGAATGAAATTCAAGTTCCAAAATCACTTCCAGCAGATCATGCAAAGATTAAAAAACTTATACCTGACGATTCTGATGATTTCACTAAAAACATTATTGAGAAAATAATGAGAGAAAAAGGAGATGATATTCCTGTTTCTCATATGCCATTAGATGGTTTTGTTCCTTCCGGAACTACGAAGCTTGAAAAACGTGGAGTATCACCATTCGTTCCACATTGGGATTCTGAAAAGTGTATTCAATGTAATCAGTGCTCTATCGTATGTCCTCATGCTGCGATAAGACCAAAATTGATCAAGAACGAAGATTTGAAGAATGCTCCGGCAAGCTTTAATACACTTACAGCAATGGGGAAAGATAAAGAAGAATACAAGTATAAGATCCAGGTTTTTATAGAAGATTGCCAGGGTTGTAAAGTTTGTGTAAATGAGTGTCCAAAAGGTGCTTTGGAAATGAGACCAATTGAAGAGGAACGTGAACTGGGTGAAAAAGCTAATGTAGATTACTTTGAATCACTTCCCTATGATGTTTTAGGATCAAATCTGGAAACTACAGTAAAAGGCAGTCAGTTTAAACAACCTCTCATGGAATTCTCTGGTGCATGTGCCGGTTGTGGAGAAACACCTTATATTAAACTCATAACACAGCTTTTTGGAAACAGAATGATCGTTGCCAATGCTACAGGTTGTACATCGATCTGGGGTGGAACATTTCCAACTATTCCGTATTGCAAAAATAAAAATGGACATGGACCAGCATGGGCAAACAGTCTATTTGAAGATAATGCTGAATATGGGTTTGGAATGAGATTAGCTGTTGATTCAAATAGGAAACAACTTCGTTATAATGTTGAAAAACTTCTCACAAGCGGTACGGATGCAAAATTAGAGTCTATCTTGAGAAATGCTCTTGAATTGTGGAATGAAAAAAATAATGAAGCTGTTGAAAACTCAATGCAAATACAAAAGCTGCTTCCGGAAGTTTTAAAGAAATCATCTGGGGAGAATAAAGAAGTGATCCGAAAGGTCATCGAACTGCAAAATCACTTTGTTGATAAATCAGTATGGTCTTTTGGCGGTGACGGCTGGGCTTACGATATTGGTTATGGTGGTGTTGACCACGTAATGGCTTCTGGCAGGAATGTTAACATTTTTATTGTTGATACAGAAGTTTATTCAAACACTGGTGGACAAGCTTCAAAAGCAACTCCGCTTGGTGCTGTAGCTAAATTTGCTGAAGCTGGAAAGGAAACAGTTAAAAAAGATATGGGCCTTATGATGATGAGCTATGGTTATGTTTATGTTGCCTCAATTTCATTGGGAGCAAATAAAGTTCAAGCTCTGAAAGCAATTCGTGAAGCAGAAGCTTATGATGGACCTTCAATAATAATGGCGTATGCTCCATGTATAAATCATGGTATTGATATGTCACAAACTCTTAAGGAAGAGAAAAAGGCTGTTGATACAGGTTATTGGCTTCTTTACAGATTTAATCCTGAATTAAAGAAAGAAGGAAAGAATCCGCTTGTATTAGACTCAAGAAAACCTACCATACCAGTTAGAGAATTCCTTGATGGTGAAAGACGTTACAAATCTCTTGAAAGGACATTCCCTGAAAAGGTTGAGGGTTTCCGTACTGGATTTGAGATATATGCCAAAGAACGTTACGAAAAATATGTAAAAATGGCAGAAGAAAAATAATTTGAACTCTTTGCAGTTTCTCTTCATCAAAGAGAAAAAGTAGAATAGCAAGGAGATTTATAACCGCTGATATGAGCGGATAAATGCTGATAAATTGAGCCTGCCGAGATTGTTTCTTGGCAGGCTTTATATTTGTGGAGTATTGATGAATTTAAAGAATGATCAAAAAGAAGTATTATCCAAACCTATCGGGATCATCCATTCGCCTTTCAAAGACAGGAATGAAATTCCTAAACAACCATATGAAGGAAGAGATGTGAAAGCAACAGTGGAAATATTCCCTGAGTTTGTAGATGGATTGAAATGTCTGGAAAAGTTTTCTCATATCGTTCTTCTTTTCAACTTTCATCTTTCTTATGACTACAATCTGCAAGTTGTACCCTATAGAAAAAATCATACAAGTGGAGTGTTTGCAACCAGAAGTCCGCACAGACCAAATCAGATCGGTTTGTCTATTGTTAGATTAGAGAGTATCAAGAGTAATATAATAAACATAACTAATATTGACATTATAGACGGAACACCACTTTTAGACATCAAGCCGTTTATAAAAGAGATGGATTGTTTTGATATGATTGATTAGAATTAATCAAAACAATTAAATAAATTTAAAAAGAATATAAAAATGGGTAGAATTAAAGTATTATCAGAAGAAGTTGCAAATCGTATTGCTGCTGGAGAGGTTATAGAGCGACCTGTATCGGTTGTTAAAGAATTAGTAGAAAACTCTATAGATTCCAAGGCATCACAAATAACGATACATATTGAAAGTGGCGGCAAGAAGCTTATACGCGTTATTGATAACGGAAGAGGTATGAGTGAAAATGATGCACTACAAGCTTTTGAGAGGCATGCTACAAGTAAAATTAATACAATAGAAGATATTTTCAATATATCGTCCCTTGGCTTCAGGGGTGAAGCACTTCCCAGTATTGCTTCAGTGAGTCACTTAATTCTCATTTCAAAAGATGCAGAGAGTGAAGTAGCTGCCAGAGTTGAATTTGGCGGAGGAAAACTAAAAGATTTTTCTAAAACTTCTGCTAATACCGGTACTTCAATAACAGTTAGGAATCTATTCAGTAATGTCCCGGCGAGAAGAAAATTTCTAAAATCAGATCAGGTAGAATTGAAGCATATATTAAATTATGTTCATTACCAATCTATACTCTATCCAAGAATTCATTTTCGTTTTCTATCAGAAGGAAGAGAGAAGATAAATTATCCTGCTGTTCAAGAGATAAAAGCAAGAATGACTACAGTTTTTGGTAGTGATTTTTTAAAAAAGGATCTAATTGAAGTTTCTGAAAAAGGACTGGGAATAAAACTATCTGGTTACATAAGTGGATTAAACGAAGAGAAAGAGGGTTTAGCGGATTACAGGTATCTATTTGTTAATGGTAGGTATATTCGCGACAAAATCATTTTACATAGTCTCAGGTCAGCATATGACCCTTTTATGAAGAAACTTCGTATATTCCAGCAAGGTAAGACACCGCCATATATTCTATTTCTAAATGTTGATCCACAACATGTAGATTTCAATGTCCATCCAGCTAAAATGGAGATTCGTTTTCGAGATCCCGGTAAAGTGTATAGCTTTGTAAAAAAAACTATTGAAAACTTACTCTTAAAATATGAAGAAGATAAATTTAAACAGATAAAAAATATAATGAGCTCATCTTATCAAACTAATAAAACTACAAAAGTTGAATCGAGAATATTTAATGATAAAATGGGAAAAAAACGTTTCAATCAAGTTAAAAAGGAGCTGAAAGAAATATATCAACCAGATCTTTTTAGAAAGAAGACAGAAGATGAAATTCAAATTGAGAAAAACATCAAAGATCAAAAGATTGATATGTTCCTGAGAACTGAAGAAGATGTAATAAATCCATGGCAATTACACCAAAGTTACATTTTTGTACAGGTAGAAGAGGGTCTGATGATCATTGATCAGCATGCTGCTCATGAAAGAATAATCTATGAAAAGATATTACATAGAATTCATGGTGCTCCAGCTCAAACGCAGAAATTATTATTTCCAATCGTTATTGATCTGCCGCCACATCTAAGTAATACCATTCCAGAGTTGATCTCAGAAAATATTGATATTTTCAATAAGATAGGTTTTTCAATCAAAACATTTAGCGGTGATTCCATTGTTATTGATGAAATACCAATTGAACTTGAAGATTGGGATGGTGGAGATATTTTCATAGATATTATCAAACAAATAGAAGATGAATTTGAGCAGACCGAAGATTTCCGTGACAGCCTTTCGAAATCTGTAGCCTGTAAAGCTGCAATAAAAGCAGGAAGGAAAATGAACAGGAAGGAAATGCTGGCACTAATTAATGATCTATTTGCCTGTGAAGTTCCTTATTTCTGCCCTCATGGCAGACCTCTTATCATTAAGATGACAATGCCTGAATTCGAGAAAAAATTTAAACGTACCACATGATAGAAAGTAATAAAATCACACTCATTGTCATTCAAGGACCAACTGCTTCCGGAAAGAGTAGAATTGCAATGAATCTTGCAGAAGCACTGGATTCTTCTATAATCTCAGCAGATTCAAGACAAGTTTATAAATATATGGATATAGGAACTGCAAAACCTTCTATAGAGTATCAAAATAAAATCAAACATTACCTTATTGATATCATAAATCCTGATGAAGATTACAGTGCAGGATCATTTGCAGCAGATGCAGTTAAAATAATAAAACAGGTCTCAGAGCAAAAAAAGATACCAATTGTATGCGGTGGTACAGGATTTTATATAAAAGCACTTCTGGAAGGAATTTTTAAAGCTCCTGAAATACCAGGAGACATCCGGAAAGATCTCAGGAAATCAATAATAGAAAAAGGGACAGAATATTTTTACAATAAGTTAACAGAGATAGATCCGGAATCAGCTGCAAGAATAAATGAAAACGATTCAAATAGAATTTTAAGAGCATTAGAGATATATAGAACAACCGGGAAAACTATAACACAATTATGGAAAGAAGATACAATTGAGGAAAAGAACTTCCAAACTGTGAATATCCTGGTAACAGAAAATCGTGGATTACTTTACAACAGAATAAACGATCGAGTAGATACAATGATAGACAGGGGATTGCTAAATGAGATGGAAGATCTTATGAAAAAAGGTTATAAGAAGACAGATCCCGGCATGAATTCTGTCGGTTATAAAGAATTCTACCCTTTCCTGGCAGGTGATGCTGAAATTGATGAATGTATTGATAAAATAAAACAGAATACACGCAATTTTGCCAAAAGGCAGTTCACCTGGTATAGAAAAATTGATTTTGATTTGACATTAGATAGTAAACGCATTAACTTTTCAAATATCGTAAAAGAAATAAAGCAAAAAATGCAGGAGAATAAATGATCGTAGCAAGAGTAAATGATTATGAAATTGATTTTCATGAGTATCAGGCTGAATTAAAAGAAGTGTTGAAATGCATGCACATTTCACAGCCAAATGAACAAGCAAAAAAAAGAGCAATAGAGCAGCTTATAGATGGATATTTGCTTTTAACATCAGCTAAAGATTCTAAAACAAAAATTCCTGAAGATGATATTGAACATGAAATGGTCGAACTTAAATTAAAATTCGAATCAGCTGATGAATTCAATGATATGTTAAATGAAAATAATTTAAATATTGAAATGATCAAAGACAGGATAAAAAATAATCTCTTGATCTCTCATTATATAAAAACAAATTTTACTGATAATTCTGAAACTTCTGTGGATAAGCTTAAAGAAATATATGAAGAAAATATTGATTCATTTAAAACTCAAGAGATGATTAAAGCTTCCCATATCTTGATAAAAGGAACTGATGAAAAAAGTTTAAAGAAAGCTCAGGAATTACATGATCAAATTAAAACTACTGAAGATTTTCAAAGAATAGCAGCAGAATGTTCTGATTGCCCTAGTAAGTGCCATCGCGGAGATTTAGGATTCTTTCCTAAGGGGAAGATGGTTAAGGGTTTTGAAGATGTTGCATTTAACTTAAAACAATATGAAATCAGTAAGCCGGTTAAAACAAAATTTGGTTATCATATAATTATGAATACAGGTAGAAAGGATAGTGTAACTGCTAATTTTGGAGAAGTAAAAGATGCTCTGCAAGATCGTCTTAAGAAGATAGATTCAGAATTGAAATTAATTAAATATCTCAAAGGACTTCGCAGCAAAGCTGAAATAGTTATCAAGCATAAAGAATTATAAATTTAGGGGAGAATTAAAATGGCATTATTAGGTGTAAATATAGATCATATTGCAACATTAAGGGAAGCTAGAAAAGGGATCGAACCGGAACCGGTATATGCTGCAGGTATTGCTGAACAAAATGGGGCAGACCAAATAACGATTCACGTGAGAGAAGATAGAAGACATATGCAAGAACGTGATCTTAAGTTACTGAGACAGACTATACAAACAAAACTGAATTTAGAAATGGCTTCAACAGAGGAAATGATTTCTATTGCTTGCGCTATTAAACCTGATACTGTTACACTGGTACCGGAAAAAAGAGAAGAACTTACCACCGAAGGCGGTTTGATCTTAAAAGAAAAGCATAGAGAAGTTTTTGCTACTTTGAAAAAAGCTGGAATTGAAGTTAGTGTTTTTATTGAACCGGACATCAAAATGATAAAAAAAGCAAAAGATCTTGGTGCTGATACTGTAGAGATCCATACTGGAAAATATGCAAATTTTAAAAACAAGATCGATATAAATAATGAAATAAAAAGAATCAATGACGCAGCAATTTTAATTAAAAAGCTTGGGATGCGTGCTGTAGCCGGCCATGGTTTGAACTATTATAATACCCAGAAATTAGTTGATTTAAATATTTTTGAAGAATTCAATATTGGACATAGCATAATTTCCCGTGCTGTTTTTTCCGGTCTTTCTGAAGCAGTACTTACAATGAAATTAATTGTTGAATAAATATAAAGATCTTCAAGGATTACCTTGAAGATCTTTTTTTTAAATTTTTATTATCACTTATAAATTGTTATATTACCTTCTTCTTTTCTATTGGAATCATTTGAGGCATGCTCAGCAAATTTAAGAAGTTCAGAAACATCTTTAGTCTCATCACCTTTACTGGCAAGTCCCCATCCGATTTTACATACTTTCATTATTGTTAACTTCATGATCCTGTTATTAACTCGATTTATGGTTATTAGGCTATTCTTGCTGGAAGTTTCAGGCATCAAAACTGCGAATGTATCTTTATGGATCTTACCCAGGATATCAGTATCACGCATATCACTTTTGATGATATAAGAAATCTGTTTTAATAGATCAGCAGTTTCATGCTCACCGATCGTTCTGACAATACTTTCAAAATTCTCTATTTTTACTACAGCAATTGAGAGGTACCTGTTGTAACGTTTCATCATAGAATATATGACATCACTTTTGTCTATAAATGTCTTAAATGTGTATACTTTTGCAGTTTCATATAATCCACGATGCTGCTCGATCTCAGTACTAAAAATATAGATCTGTACGACCAGAGAGATTATGGATGAAAATAATTTTATCTTCGTCATTTCAGTACTTTCAAATATTTCATTGTCTTTATCGATAAACATAAATCCAAGCAAATTATCATCATGATGAAGTGGTTGTATTAATAAATGTGAATAGTCTTTTTCAAATTTGTATCTGCCAGGTGTTTGAAGATCAAGAAATTTTAACTGCATCAGTTCTTTTATCAGCGGATCACCTTTCGTGAAGATTGAATTTTTTGAAAAAGTATGACTGATATAACGTGATATCTTCATTCTAAAAATATTTGAATTTGGTACTTTAAGATATATTCCCAATGATTGAAAATTAAATTCATCTTCTATATTGCGAATAATGTGGCTCAATTGCTCTTCTAATTCATGCTTTTTAAGTAAATTATGCAGCATCTCATCAAATGATAACAAGTTAATTTCCATTTTTTCTCCTATCTTAAGATTCTATTCTTTCAGTCCAGGTTAATTCGTAAATTTCGTTAGGTTCTAATTTCTTTTCAAAATTTATCAGAGTTGCATTTTTCTTTATAAAAGGTAGACTATGCTTTAAAATTGACCAATCACTATATAAATTATGATGAACAGTAATGGTTTTTGTTTTTTTTGATCTATTCTTCAAGGTTACCTTCATATCTCTTTCCTGAATTTTTGGTGATATTTTTCTGTACTTGATAGTTTCTGTTTTTCCGATAAGATCAAAGGCATTACCGGTAGTAAGAAGGATCTCTTCATCTTTTGCTGTATGATCTAAATTATCTTCACCTATAAATTCCAGTTCATTATCAGAATCATCTAGTTTATATATCTTCACAATACCTTTAGGTAATGGTAATCCTAATCCTTCTTTTTGTGAATTAATGAACTTGATCCTACTTTGCACATCTTTTGAACCTGTTTTATATTCATATTTAGATTGTGCATTCACTTTTTTAGTTGGGAACAAACGTAATTGTTTTGTCTGATTATTATTTATATTAACATTTTCACTTAAAGTATACATATGGAAATCATGAAATGCTTTTTCTGCAAAACCAGGTGCACTTCCATTAGTTGTTTCAACAGCAAATTTATCATAAGTACGTGATTCAACATACTTTTTTATCCTCTGAACATCACCGGCAATAAGTTTTAATTTAGTGTCATTGAAAGCTTTACCAGTCTGATTATTTATTGTAACCCAACTGTTAATCTCCAGTTTTCCCTTATCATCATTCCATATAGTATTGTAGGTAACATCCCATTTCATTCCAGTGCACATATAAGAGAAATCTACAGGGAAATTACCTGCTTTATTTGAATTTAAACGCCAGTGTAATGTTGGTTTTAAAAAGAAATTTGCGGGAAGTTCTGCTAAATTGATATTTTTAATTTCGTCTCTTTGAACTAGTATAAGTTTATTTGTATTGTTTTCTATAATACCAATAGTATTAATATCATTGAATTGTAATTTGCCTAAAAATTTTGTATCATTTTTTGTGATGATCTCGAGATCCTCACCAATATACTTCTCCAGGATTTTTGAAGTATTTGCCAGATCATATTCATAATTCTGTGAAAATATCTCAATTCCAGTATTTAATGGCTTAATGATAACAGAATTTGCTTCTATTGTCATGGGGATGTCATCCATAAAATAACTTTGAATTCCTTTTGATAATTTAAGATCAATAGAAGAGCGAACAAGAGAGAAATTATCATTATAGATAGTTACCTGGTCATTTGAATAAAGACAAGTTATTAATACAAGAATCAGTACTGTAATCTTAATTTTCATTTTTCCTCCAATTAATTAATGATTTGTTTTATTTTTGATACGATCATATCAATACCAATTTTATTCTGACCACCTTCAGGGATGATCACATTTGCATATTTTTTACTTGGTTCTACAAATTCAATATGCATTGGTCTGACAGTAGTGTGATATTGATCAACAATAGATTGGAAACTTCTTCCGCGTTCTTGCATATCACGCTTGATCCTTCTTAATATTCTAATATCTGCAGATGTATCGACAAATATTTTGATGTCCAACAGGTTTCTAAGTTCAATATTTTCAAATATTAAGATACCTTCAATAATTATTAATTTTGATGGTTTTTTTGTTATAGTTCTCTTCATTCGTGAATGTGTTTTGAAATCATAGATCGGCATTTCAATCATTTGATTATTTTTTAGTAGTTTAAGATGTTTAATAAGAAGTTCATTATCTAAAGTACTTGGATGATCAAAGTTTATCTTACTTTGTTCTTGTGGTTGAAGATGACCAAAATTTTTGTAATAACTATCCTGCTGGATCGTTGTGATCTTATCTTCCACTTCTTTTTGAATAGCATTCGTTATTGTACTTTTACCAGAGCCGGTACCACCGGAAATTCCAATTACAACGGGAGTGTTCATTAATTTATTACTCCTTCTTAAGCTTCATTTCTTCTTATATACTGCAAGGCTTATTCCTGAATCAATATCCAATGTTACACTATCAAAAAGTTCATTACTATCTAGATAGTCAAGATATTCTTTAACAGTATTTTTATGTGAAATTATATTATCTGCAACTATTATAGCATTATCATTTAATTTATTTTCCAATAGTTTTATATAATTTACATAATTTATCTTGCCGGCATCAATAAAAACAAAATCGAATTTATCTGTAAGTTCTGGAATGATCAATTCAGCTTTTCCAAAACGCTGAATAATATTATCTCTTTTTGCCAGATTTTCTTTAGCAAGCGCAAATCTGCCTTCATGAACCTCTATTGTGTTTACTGTTGCATTGCAGGTTTCCGCCGCAAGTGATAGCCAAAAAGTAGAAAATCCGTTTGAAGTTCCTATTTCCAAAATATGAGAAGGAGCTTTTATCTTAACGAAAGTATAAAGTAGCTCAGCAGTATTCTGAGAAATGTTCCATAAACGCCGCATATGTCTTCTTTGTGTTTCAAAAAGCGATAACTCTTTTTGGTATTTATTTTTCAAATTATTCATGATCAAACGTTTTAAAATATAATAAAATCATCTTAATGCCATATTCTTTTAATTTTATAAGATATTGTTCTTAATGACCTTGGAAATAGTTTTAAGAGTTTATGCAGGTTAATAACCACCAGCTCCCAGATAAAGTTCAGTGAGCCTACAGTTCCATTAAAGACAAGTTTCCAGAGAATTATTGACAACTTAAAATATCCGAGTTCTTTTTGAATGAGTATTTGCTGATTTTCGAATTCAAAAAGCAGATATCGAAGAGGATTAGGTTTATCCTTAACCCAGGAAAAATCAGATTTCATTAAGCCCGCATCTTTAGTTTGTTTCTCTAACATTGTTCCAGGATAAATCCTTAAACCTATAGTTGTTGCAAAAAAGTTCATTTTTGCTTTATTCTGTAAAATATATTTTACATCTACCAGGCAGTTGGAATAGCTTTGTCCAAGATGTCCAAATGTAAAAAATACTTTTGTCTTAATATCTAATTTTTTACACCAAGATAAAACATCTTCAACTTGCTTTACTGTTATTGTTTTAAATATAGATGCTAATATTTTTTCATTTGTTGTTTCGAAACCGATATCTACATATCGGCATCCGGCATTACTCATAATCTCAAGAAGTTCAAAATCTACAGTATCAACTCTAATTTCACACTCCCAAAATAAATTGTATCCAGAAATTAACTCACAGAAAGCCAGCACGTGTTCTCTTGATGCTGTGAATGTACTATCAAAAAGTTTTATTGCCTGGATTTTTTTTGTTGAAAGTATTTGATCTAACTCCTGCTTAATATTTTTCATAGAACGGTAGCGGACACCACCGGGAAACATGCGGGAAGCTGCACAAAAATTACAGGCAAATGGACATCCTCTTGATGTCATCATAAAATCAGCATCAAGACCGAGATAATCTAATTTCAAGTGATAGTTCCCTTCAAATATATTCCTGGCAGGTATGGGAAGAGAATCTAGATTATCTATTCTTATTGCTTTATTATGAATTATTTGATCTTCTATTCGTAATGATATTCCCGGGATTTTGGAAATTTGTTTACTTGATTTTCCATTAAGTGAATTATAAAGTTCTAAAAATGAGAATTCACCTTCACCTTTTATTATATAATCAATTGCTTCTATGTTTGAAAGTGTATCTTCAGCTGTAAAAGTTGCATGAACACCACCATAGGCAACAGGAACCAAAGGTAAAGCGGATTTACAGATTTTTGCGATTTTGTAACTTCCTTTTCTAGTGCCTGTTGTACCTCCAATACCAACTAATTTAGGATTCCATTTCTCTAGATCTCTGAAAAGATCCCCTGAGTAAAAATTAAGATCAATCGCTTTAACAGAGATATTGTTATCCAGAAGTACTGCTGCGATACTAGCTATTCCCAATGGGATCATGTAATAAAAAGCATTAACATTTTCACTAGGATAGATCAATACGACATCAAACTGATGCTTTATTCTTTCCATTTATATTTTCCCCAAGTTCCCTTGATACCAAAAAAAATGAAATATGGTATATAGAACAATTCAGCAATAGGGAAGACCCACATTAATTTTAACTTCTTTATTCTAATAAGAAACAATGTCATTAATAGAAATTCTGGAATTATTTTTATTAGTAATATATTTAGGAAGAATGATAATGAGAACACATTTAAAAACAAACTTAAGAAGCATCCGGTAAATATTAGATAGTATAGGAAGATAAAAAGTGTCATTATTTTAACCGGAATAATATAGTACTTCCATTTTGAACCTCTTCTGGTCTCCTGTTGTACTTGTGAGCCAGCAGTTTCATTTCTGCCTGTATTAATGATAGAATCTGGATGAAACATAAAACTCATATTGCGAGCATATTTACTCATTTTCTGGATCATCAGTACATCATCACCGGATCTTATAGTGCCAATATCATCAAAACCATTAACTTTGTGATATAATCCTTTTCGATAAGCCATATTTCCCGCTGTTATTGTTATACCCCAATTCCAGCCAAAACCTCCAGCTATAACAGCAAAAATAGATGATCGCTCCAAATTCTTAAGTAGTTTAAACAATTTACTTTTATATTGCACATAGGAATATCCAGCAATAATATCAGTGTTTTCGGTAAAGTGAGCATTAATCTGTTGCAGCCAATTCAGTGTAGGGATACAATCAGCATCCGTGAAAGCAAGAATACCGTACCTGGACGTACGAATTCCGGCGTCTAAGGCTCCTTTCTTACCTAAAAGGTGTCTTGACTCAGTTTCTAAGTTTACTAGCCTGATATTGCTGTTTTTCTTTTGAAATTCTTCTATAATAGAAAATGTATTATCCTCTGATCTGTCATTTACTACAATAATCTCATAATTTTCCTGGGGATAATTCTGGTTGATCAATTTATTTAATAGATTGGGGAGTTGTTTCTCTTCGTTTCTAGCAGCAATAATAATGGAAATATTATTAATTTTTTTATTCTTTTTACTATTTAAAAACAAAATACCAATAAAAAAGTAAAATATGATAGTGAAGTAAACAAGAGCTAATATATATATCGCGAATTCCATAATTTCTAATTTCACAGGTGTTTTGCAAAAACCTTGACTGTGAATCCTTTCTTATTAATTTTATTCAAAAATTGTAAGATTAAATATTTAGTCAATGATATTGGAGATAAATAATGGCGTTGTTCCCGAAATTCATCTATAAAGTAAAAACAACAGACAAAGTTATTGCACTAACATTTGATGATGGACCAAATCCGGATTTTACAGAGAAAATATTAGATATATTCAAGGAAAAGGGCATTAAAGCTACTTTTTTCACAACTGGCAGAAGTATCGAAAAAAATAAAAATATTGTTCAAAGGATGATCAGTGAAGGTCATGAACTTGGTAATCATTCATATTCACATATAAATTTGATCTTTAAAAAAAAGAAAGTTATTTTAGATGAGATTGTAAGAACAGATAAGTTAATACGTGAGTTTGGAGTAAAAGGGGACATTCATTTCCGTCCTCCTTATGGTAGGATACTATTAACAGCAGCTTCAGTTCTAGCAACTTTGAATAAGAAAGTTATTATGTGGAATGTACCAACAAAAGATTATAAAGAAAACGATCCAGAGATCATATTGAAAAGAATATATAAACGAGTTAAACCCGGATCAATAATCGTTTTACATGATTCAGGCTTAGATAGACCAGGAAAAATCATTGATAGAAATGCTACAATTATTGCAGTAAAACAAATTATTAATAAATTACCCAAGAAAGGATATAAGTTTAAAACTATATCAGAATTAATTAAATATTGAATCTGTATCTTCGATGAATTGAGCAATAGTCGGAGATTCTTTCCTAATATTATCCAGCGTAAGTTCTGTTACAGTTTTTTTCTCTTCAACTTCTTCCAATATAAAGTCTACTTTAATTTTTAAATTGAAATGATTTGAGAAAATATCAGAAATATGTTCTTTCTCATCTTTCAACATGTTAAAAGCTAAAGATTTAGCAGAGGATAAGTGAAGAAAATTATTAGATAGATTGTGTATTTTACAGTTAGCAAAGTAGTTAGCTACTATCGGTTTCTGCTTTGAAAGTATTTTAGCTAATTCATCCAGGTTATTATTTACTATTTCAATAGTTAATTCATCTATTTTTTGAACTTTTTCATCCGCTTCTTTTTGAATATCTGAGATTACCTCTTTAGCCTTTTCATGCATTATCATAGAAGGCTGCTGTTGAGTAAGATCCGGTTTATTTTGGATTTTTTTAATATAAATTTGTTCTTCTTTCTCAGGCAGCTTTTGCACAGGGATATTAGTGTTAATTGAGTCGATAAGTTTATCCAGTGATTGAAGTTCTGCTAATCTTGATATTTTAATGAAAGCCATTTCTGATACCAGAATAGGATTACTGCAGTTTTTGATATCCATTTTTGTTTTGATCAAAATTGTCATAATGTACAGAAGATCAGTATCTTTGAATTTACCAGATATTTCCAGCATCTGTTTTCTATTAGCTTCAGAAATAGCAGGAATATCAATTTCGATTTTCAACAGAAGCAGATTCCTGATATAATCAAGCATTCCATTTAGAAATTCCTGAATATCATTCCCTTTTTCCAGGATATCATGTAACAATTTGATAATTGAAGAGGTATCTTTCTCAGTAACTGAAAGTAATATCCTATAAAAAACATCCGTATGAACGATACCAAAGATCGAGAGCACATCAACAAGTGAAATATAGTCTTTACCGTAAGCAAGAACTTGATCCATTAATGAAAGAGCATCACGCATACTTCCATCTGCTTTTTTGGCAATAGCAAAAAAAGCTTCCGGATCAATAGCTATCCCGCCTTCCTTACAAATGGAACTCAACCTGTCTATAATTGCAGAAATCGGGATCCTTTTAAAATCAAACCGTTGACATCTGGAAATAATGGTAGGCAGAACTTTATGCGGTTCGGTGGTAGCAAAGATGAATACAACCTTTTCAGGAGGTTCTTCCAATGTCTTGAGTAGAGCATTAAAAGCATTTTTAGAGAGCATATGAACTTCATCAATAATGTAGATCTTATTACGTGAATTAGAAGGTGCATACATCAGTTCTTTCTGCAGATCACGAATATCTTCTACACCAGTATTAGAAGCCCCGTCTATCTCAATAACATCAGTTGAGATACCTTGAGTTATCTCTGTACAGTTCTGGCAAACATTGCAGGGAGTTGTTGTAGGACCGTCATTAAGACAGTTCAAACTTTTTGCAAAGATCCTGGCCATAGAAGTTTTACCAACTCCTCTTGGACCTGTAAAAAGGTATGCCTGGGCTGTTCTATCCATCTCTATCGTGTTCTTAAGTATCTTTGTAATATGATCTTGTGCATAGACTTCATCAAATGTCTGCGGTCTGTATTTCCTTGCTAATATTAAATATGCCATTAATTCCTCAATTCCTTATTTTTACTTTTTGGAATTTCAATTAGAGCCTTTATTTGTCAATTAAAAATCTTCAGGTTCGCTTCGAAATTTAAATAACCATGTAATTAGAACAAGTTTACTTTTTTCTTGACTCTGATTCAGTGTTTTTTTTCTTCAATTGCAAATGCAGAAGTGGCGGAATTGGTAGACGCGCTAGGTTCAGGGTCTAGTGAGCAATAGCTTGTGGGGGTTCGAGTCCCCCCTTCTGCACCAATTTTTATTTACATGAAGAACAAATGTTCAATCAGGATTTTTAAACCTATCCCAATTAACACTATACCCCCGATTAATTCGATTTTATTTTCAAATAAAGATCCAATTTTTCCACCAAGATATACACCTAATAACGAAAGTATAAATGTGATTATACCTATAATTATTGCAGGCTGAATTATTTGTATATTTAACACTGCAAAGCTAAGACCAACTGCTAATGCATCAATACTGGTAGCAATAGCTAGTATGAATACGGTGGATAGTTTATTGGGATCACAATTGCTCTTAGTTTTTCCAAACAGGAAAGATTCATAGATCATCTTACCGCCAATAAAAGTAAGCAAGCCAAAAGCGACCCAGTGATCGAATGCTGCGATGTAGTGTTGAAAACTAGTTCCCGCTAACCAACCTAACACCGGCATGAGTGCCTGAAAGCCACCAAAAAAGAATGCAACTCGAATAGCAGGACAAACTTTGAAACATTTTAAAGTAACTCCACTGGCAATAGAAACAGCAAAAGCATCCATTGCTAAACCAAAAGCAATTAAAATTATTGTAACTATATTCATTCAATCTCCGAAAACAAAACTTGAGTTAAAAGATAATTAGTAAATGATTTTATGTAATTTAAAACAATCTTTTATAATTTAAAAAGGGCAACTCATCAAGTTGCCCCTACGTATTTATTGCTAACAAGCTAATGGCTAACCGGTTAATTGCATATTAGTTATTTAGCTACTATGCTTACAAGTTTCTTTGGTACTACTATCATCTTGAGTATATTTTTTCCTTCCAATGCTTTCTTTACATTTTCCACTTCTAAAGCTAATTTCTTTATTTCATCATCAGTTGTATCAACTGATACATTGATCTTACCACGAATTTTACCCATGATCTGAATAGCATAAGTTATCTCATCCTGAACCAGGTATTTCTCATTAAATTTTGGTAAACCTGCTTTATGAAGTAAATTTTCTTTACCTATAATTCTCCACAGCTCTTCACATAAATGTGGAGCAAAGAAATACATTAAATGAGGTATTATTATGCAGCTTTCTGCAAATAGAACTTTCTCCGAGTCGTTCAATTTATTCACGTTCTTGATAGAATAAACATTGTTCAAATGTTCCATCACAGCCGCGATGGCAGTATTGAATTGCATTCTATTCTCTATGTCATTCAGTACTTTCTTAATAGTGAAATGAGTGCTGTAGCGAAGTTTCTTTATTTCGGTACTCAAATCTTTTTCTACTCCTTCGATATGATGCTGCACATTTCTAAGGGTGACAGAGTATTTCTTTATTAACTCAAGATTTTCATCAAACAATCTCCAAATCCGATTCAGGAATCTGAAAGCACCTTTCACACCTTCATCATTCCATTCAACATCTTTTTCCGGTGGAGAAGCAAAAAGCATGAATACACGTACAGTATCTGCTCCGTAACGATCTACAATATATTGAGGATCGACTACATTCCCCTTAGATTTACTCATCTTAGCGCCATCTTTTGTAACCATTCCCTGGGTTAGTAATCTGGCAAATGGTTCAGAGGAATTAACTAATCCCAGATCTCTCATAAATTTATGAAAGAAACGAGCATACATCAGGTGCATTACTGCATGTTCAATGCCACCAATATATTGATCTACCGGTAACCAGTTATTTGCTGTTTCTGTGTCAAACGGAACGTTATTATTCTTAGGATCAGCATAACGGGCATAATACCAGGAGCTATCTACAAAAGTATCCATCGTATCTGTTTCACGACGTGCAGGTTTGCCGCATTTAGGACATTTCACATTAACCCAATTCTCAACTGACAGAAGTGGATTCTGAGTTGTTTTTCCCAGTTCAACATTTTCTGGAAGTTTAATAGGAAGATCTTCATCTGGAACAAGTACAGTACCGCAATCTTCACAATATATTACTGGAATTGGATTTCCCCAGTAACGCTGACGTGAAATTCCCCAATCCCTTAATCTATATGTTACAGTTTCTTTTCCCATGTTGTTGGCAGCCATCCATTCTGAAATTGGTTTTTGGGAATTAATGCTGTCCATTCCATCAAATTTATCAGAATTTACTAAGATCCCAGGTTCAGTGTAAGCTTCTTTCATTTTTTCCAGGATCAGATCTTTTTCTGGATTTTGAATAACGATCTTCATTGGAATATCATATTTTTTTGCAAATTCAAAATCTCTTTGATCGTGGGTTGGAACTGCCATCACAGCACCAGTACCATAATCCATCAGAACATAATTTGTAATCCAGATCTGAACCCTTTCATCACTTACCGGGTTAATCGCAAACCTTCCTGTGAAGATCCCTTCTTTCGTTGTATCTTCAGCAGTTCTCGTAATAGTATCTTCATTTAAAACTTTATCACAGAATTTTTGCATCTCAGAATCTGTTGGTTCGTCTTTAAGCCAATTCGTAACCAGAGGGTGCTCAGGTGGAAGTGCCATGAATGTACAACCAAATATTGTGTCCGGTCTTGTGGTGAATACTTTTATCAGTTTTTCGGAATTTTCCAGTTTAAACCAGATCTCAGTTCCAAAACTTTTGCCGATCCAATTTGTCTGCATGGTTTTCACACGTTCCGGCCAATCAATTACTTTACTGAAATCCAGTAATTCTTCGGCATAATCAGTAATTTTAAAGAACCATTGTTCCAATTCTTTCTGGCGAACTATACTACCGCATCGCCAGCATTTATTATCTTCTACCTGCTCATTTGCCAGAACTGTCTGACAATCATCACACCAATTCTGGAATGATGTTTTTTTGTAAGCAAGTCCTTTTTCATACATCTTTTTGAAGAACCACTGTCCCCATTTATAATATTCCGGGTGACAGGTACTTACTTCACGATCCCAATCCATTCCAAAACCCATCATATCAAATTGTTTTCTCATAATATCAATATTATTATCAGT
>JAVCCH010000161.1 GCA_030765535.1 Candidatus Tenebribacter davisii | reverse complement strand
TCCTGTTGCTGCTGCACCACTTATTAGAAAAAACATATTATTCTCCTTATTTCGTTAGATTTTTGTTTTACCCACCACAGAGTGTTGGGTTTTAAGCTATTTGGATAAAACCTGTCTTTCACGGACAAGAGTGTCCGTTCAACAGATCTAACAAAACTACCGGATTTTATTCATTACTTTTTTCATTTTGCACCTCTTTTAGTTTAGTTCTCAAATCTCGGTCCCCGCACCGAAGTGCAGGAACCGGATTTTGCTATTCAGCTAAGTGCTGAACCTCTTCGTAAATTCTGTCATTTATTACACCTCCTTGCTGATGTTTACAGGCATCAGACTTTGGTTTTCCGGTTTCC
Organism: Candidatus Tenebribacter davisii; assembly: GCA_030765535.1. GTDB lineage: Bacteria > Cloacimonadota > Cloacimonadia > Cloacimonadales > TCS61 > Tenebribacter > Tenebribacter davisii. The sequence goes on along the minus strand of JAVCCH010000161.1, from coordinate 17,888 downwards.
AAAGAGGATTGAAAACCAGGTTCGACACTTCTATAAGTCTCTATATAATTAAACCATCCGCAAGATCGAAAAGATGTGAAAGTATCACAACCTTGCGAAGGTTTCACATCATGCATTCAATAACATGCTTTCCTGTTCATCCAGGAACTGATTCGTATAAAGGTTGAAATAATAACCTTTTTGTTTTATTAATTCATGATGATTTCCCTGTTCGGTTATCTTTCCATTTCTTATTACCAGAATGCGGTCAGCTGATCGAATGGTTGAAAGTCGATGAGCTACAATGAAACTTGTTCTTCCATCCAGAACAGTTTTAATAGCTTTTTGGATCATTTGTTCAGTTTCTGTATCAATTGAAGATGTAGCTTCATCTAAAACAAAGATACGTGGATCTGCCAAGATGGCACGAGCAAAGGAAATAAGCTGTTTTTCACCTGTGGAAAGTTTTGCTCCACCTTCTCCTACTTCAGAATCATAACCATTTTCTGTCTTTATGATAAAATTATGAGCATCAACCAACTTGGCTGCCTGTATGATCTCAGCTTCAGTTGCATCCAATCTGCCGTACGCTATATTATCTTTGATACTACCGCTGAACAAATGTGGAGTCTGCAATACATAACCCAGATTAGAATGAAGCCACAACATAGATCTCTGACGATAATCCACTCCATCGATCTTAATTGAGCCTTCTGTAGGTTCGTAAAAACGACACGCCAGATTAACAAGTGTACTTTTACCAGAACCGGTTTCTCCCACCAGCGCAATGGTCTCTCCAGCCTTTATATCAAGCTGGAAATTTTCCAGGATCTTCTCACCTTTCTTGTAACTGAACGTAACATTTTCAAAAGTTATTCCACCCTTGATCTCTGGCCAATTTTCCTGTTTCATCTTCATTATACTGCCGTATTCTCGTGTTACCTGAGAATTATCTTTAATTTGAGGAACTTCATCGATCATAGAGAAAATCCTTTCAGCTGAAGCTTGAGCATTCTGCAATTCCGCAAAAACCCGAGCCATTTCCCCTAACGGTTCAAAGAATTGTACTGAATATGAAATAAATGCCACCAGAGTTCCATACGTAACCACTCCTGCTATTACACCGTTCCCGCCAAACCAGAGTGCGAGTCCTGTTCCAATACTACCCAGGGTAAGAATTGCCGGTAAATATAATGATGAGAAGACCGCAGCTCTTACGGATGACCTGTACATACCTGTTGTATGTACTTGGAATTCTCTTAAATTTTCAGATTCACGTACCAATGTTTTAGTAGTTTTTGCTCCGGTAATTCCTTCATTAAAAGCTCCGGTAATTTTGGAATTTATTTTCCGCACCTTTCTGTATGCTTTCAGAATCACCTTTTGGAAATAAATACTCATCATTACCAAAACTGGAACAACAGACAAAGTTATCAAAGCTAATTTCAAATTCAGGATCAGCATAACCACAGAGATCATAATCATCAACGAACCACCCCAAACCATATCTACCAGACCCCAGGAAATAAAACTACCTAAACGCTGACTATCTGATGTCATCCTAGCCATTAACCAGCCAACAGGGGTTTTATCGTAATAGTTAAACGACAATTCCTGTAAGTGCAGAAATCCTTTCTTACGAATATCATAGGTAAGATACATTTCGATCCTACCGGCAATATCAATGAAAAAGAAGATGTTCAGAGCCTGTATTGCCACCATAGCTAAAAATACCATGCCATATATTAAGATGCCATCTGTATTGCCTGGAATTACAAAATTGTCTATAGCATATTTACTCATCAGCGGAAACATAACATCTACACCAGCCAATGAAAGCATGAGAACTCCCAATAGGATCATTTTCTTATAATATGGTTTACAGAATTTTAGTAGCTTCTTCCATAAATCCAGATCAAATCTTTTTTTATACTCTTTTTCTTCAAATACGTGATTCATAATAAAATCCTTTATTTTTGTCACACAGAGTAGTCCAGCAGTTGCCGGACATATCGAAATTATTCGGGAAACTCTGGATGACGATTCTAAAATTCCTAAAAATCTTGTTTAGTTTCATTTTTCCCATCTTTTTTCAAACTGAGTTCTTCTTTCAAAGAGAGTTCTACTTCTAATGAATTCTGTATTGACCAGACTCTTTTATACAGACCTTCCTGCTCAATAAGTTCCTGATGTGTCCCCTGTTGAACAACTTCTCCCTGATCAAGAACTATAATGACATCTGCTTCAACCAGCGTTGTAAGACGATGAGAGATAATGAAGGTTGTAGCTTTATTATCCAACTTCTTTAACCTGCTTCTAATTGCTGCATCAGTCTCAGTATCCACAGCACTCAAGCTATCGTCAAAGATCAAGATCGGACTACCATTAATGATCGTTCTGGCAATCGCAACACGTTGTTTTTGACCTCCAGAAAGAGTAACTCCTTTTTCACCGACGGCAGTTCCATAGCCATCATCAAAGCTTTTGATCACATCGTGAACTGATGCTATTTTTGCCGCTTTGAAAATATCTGTATCCTCTGCTTTTGATGCAGCTAAGCCAATATTATCTTTAAGAGTTTTAGAAAACAGGAAAGGTTCCTGCAAAACAATACCAATGTTTTCTCTTAAAGTTCTTTTAGAGATCTGTTTCACGTCAATTCCATCAATTTTTATCGATCCTTTCTGATTATCGTATAATCTGGGTAATAAGCCAACCAACGTTGATTTCCCTGATCCAGTAGGACCAAGAATTGCTACAGTTTGCCCTTTCGTTACTTTAAATGATACATTCTTTAAGATAGGATGATCTTCATCATAATGAAAACTCACATTCTCAAATTCAATATCTCCATAGATCTTTTTCATGGAAATCCCTTCATCCAGATCTTCAATTGGTTCATCCAGGATCTCCTGGATCCGTTCAATGGAAACCAGAGCTTTCCCCATATCAGTGAGAACTCTTCCTAATTGCCGAACTGGCCAGAGCAACATTCCAACATAAGTTGAGAACGCCAATAAAGTTCCCAGAGTAATAACTCCATTTGCAGCCCAATATGTACCTAAAACTGTAACTGCAATGATTTGAATTAGGCTTAAAAAGTCGGAAACTGACCAGTACCAAGCCAGTAGCCTGATAAGTTTGTATGTCAGATCACGGTATTCTACATTTCTTTCATCAAATTTATCGATCTCGAATTTCTGACGGGCAAATGCACGCACAACTCTCACACCACTCAAATTTTCCTGCAAAACGTTTGAAAGCCTTCCTTCCGATTCATCTGAAGCTTTAAAAGCAGTCTTCACTTTTATAAAGAAAACAACTGCAAAAACAAATATAAATGGAACCAGAGATAATGAAATCAGTGTCATTTCAACACTCATTGGCAGCATGAAAGAGAGTGCAAAGAACAGCATGAAAAATGCTCTTCCAACTTCCACTAGTTGCATAGAGAGGAAACGTCTGATCGTTTCAACATCGGATGTACAACGCTGAATGAGATCTCCTGTTTTCGCCTTCACATGATAATCATACGGTAAATATTGAAGATGATCGTATACATCATCTCTGATCTTTTGAGCTATAGATTCTGAAGCAACTGCAGACCATTTACCTTTAAAGAAAAGGAAAATACCACGGGAAAGAGTTAATAGAATAAGGATAGAACTACACATCCATAAACTTTTTTCCAATACACTTTTACCACCAAGAATTTCTAACATTTTAGTGATCAAAGGCTGCATCCAACCACTAGTTTCAATCGGCTTATTTCCAATGATAGAATCTATTGTAACACGTAATACCATAGGCCAGGCAAAACGCAAAAATATGGCCGCTCCCACAGCCAGGATCGAAAATACATATAACGATCTGTTCCCTTTCATAAAGTTCCAAAGCATTTTAAATTTTCTCATAACATTTTTCTACTAAATATATTTTCTCCATTCAATTTATTATCACACAATAAAAAAAAGCTCGCGGGTTTTCCCACGAGCTTTCTGTATCAATATTTTTAGATACAAAATTGGTGGGATAGCCCTAAAAAAGGAACCAATCCCACCAATAAGTGGCTGATTTCTCAGCCTATATATTTTTCAGCCATTTATAGGCCTACGAACAAAGACATATTTGGTTTTTACAGGATTGGTGTCCTGTTAGGCAGATGTACCTTGAGGTACTCTGTTTTTAAAATATCTGATCATGAAAACCTCCTCATATTTATTTGTGTAAATTCGTATTTATTTTACACATCGCCTTTTTTTCTTTTTATATTTATATCAGTCAAGTTTTTTATAAAACATTATGCAAAATTACAAAATACAAGCACTGATGTTAATTAACTTATTTGCTTGAAAACAAATAAGTTAGCCATTTATAATGAAATTATCTCTCCCGAACCCTGAGCACGGGCAATTTGCATTGAAAGCGAAGAGTGTGCTTCCTGAGCATCAGAAAATTCCCTACTGGAACAAAAAGAATCGTCATTCGCATAAAATCTCCAATAAACGTTATCAGATCCTTCTTTACCAAGGACGTCCATTTTAAACACATTGTTAATATTTACAAATTTGTTTTTTTTCACTTCAATAATGATCATTTCAATCTCCTTTAAAAATTTGTTTAACTAATCCTTATTAACAAAAAACAACCCATCGTCAATGTCTTCATTTCTATTTTTTTTGGTAATTGGGATGTGAATATCAATTTGCGAATCTTCTTCCCCATATTTGAATCGAGAGTCATACCATTCTATTTCATCAGCTGCTATAATTTTATATTCACTCTCAGGTAACCAAACATTATAGATATAATCATAAGTATCACCAAGCATTTCTAAAGAACCTTTATGTGTAAATACTGCAATAAGTTGTGCGGGAATTTCGTGATATTTCATACCAGCAGGAACGATACTATCATCTTTTACCACCCGACACACTAAGTAATCAAATTTTGAATCTTCCTGGAACTCTGAATCAATTTCATTCAGGCAAACCCCTAAAGAGCATTCTGGAACTGCCACAGTATCCAATTCACCCATTCGTTTTATAAACTCTTCCCAAAGTTGTGGTATACGATTTTCCTTCATACTTGTATGAATTTTCATTCCAATAACTTTTAAAGCTGCTCGTTCTGTTATTATTACTTCCATATTGAACCTCATTCATTCTTTATCTAAAAAAATTGTATGTTAATTCCTTTGTCAAATAAATTTCTTGCAAAAAAAATAAAGATATTTAGCTTAGGTATCAGATATTAATAAAAATCAATAAGTTAGGGGATTTGTGAAACTGAAGAGAAAAGTTTATCGAAGTCTAAATAAAAATAAGCATATTTTTTTACTATTAAAAAATGTATTCGTGATATGCCTTGTTGTACTGGCTGGTGCAATTGCTGTTTTAGCTGTTGAATACAATAACAGTAGTGGAAATATTAAAGATTTCTTCGATGCTATCTGGTGGTCTTTAGTTACGATTACTACAGTAGGTTATGGAGATCTTGTACCTGTGACATTTTGGGGTCGGATCATTGGTATTATCTTTATTTTCCTTGGATTCATAATATTCTCAACTTTTACAGCTTTTATAGCCAGCAGCTTTATTGATAAAAAAATAAAGGAGAGAAAAGGTTTGAATAAGATAACAGAAAAAAATCATATTTTAATTTGCGGATGGAATAATAGCGCAAAAAAAATTCTGAGTTATATCAGCAAATTAGATCCTGCAGATATTCCTAACATAGCTTTAGTTAATGAATTAGATGAAGGAGATTTTTCATCTCTTCAAAATCACTATCCTGACCTTCAGCTCAAGTTCATTAAAGGAGATTTCACAAATCAGGAAATCCTGCTTAAGGCAAATATTAAAGATTCAAAACATGTAATTGTCCTTTTTGATGAGAGTAAGGCTAATTCAAAACCATCAGATGAAAGAACAATTATTGCTGCTCATAATATTGCCTATATGAAACTGAAGGGCAAGGTCAGTATCCAACTTCATGATGAAAAATATCTTCCTAATATTAGGAGAGAAAAGATTTCAAATGTAGTGATATATGATAATCTAGGAGGGAATTTACTGGCAAATTCAACTGTTAATCCTGCCATCCCGGATTTTCTTCAGGAAGTATTGAAATCTACTGAAGGTAAAGGTTTAAAAGAGATCCCGATACCAACTTCATTTATTAATAAAACTTACGAAGAACTTTTCAATTTTCTAAAAGATGAACGTGATCTCATAGTGTTGGGAATTGTATCTGTTTTTCCTGAAGTATCAATTGAAGAGATCATTTCAGATGACTCATCATCCATTGATCAATTTATTAAAAGTCAATTTGAACGATCTGGCAAAAAATTTGAAACTGATAAAGCCCAAAATAGGATTAAACTAAAACCGGAAAAAAACTACATAATCCAAGAAACTGATAAAGCAGTGGTACTATAGGAGAATTTATGGATATTGCCTTCCTTAATAAAGTTAATCTTGTTCAGGAATTAACTACTTCAGAACTAAAAATATTTTCAACTAAACTAAAAACAGTTAAATATAAAGAAAATGAGATTATCATAGAAGAAAATAAAGAAAGTGATAAGCTCTTTATTCTTTATAAAGGTGAAGTTGTCATCTCGAAAAAGATGACAATGATCGATGAGCGAGAAAAAATTGATAAAACATTTATTAAAATTTACGCAGATGATCACGCTTTTTTCGGAGAGATCGGTCTGCTTGGTCTTCATAAACGAACTGCCAGCTGCAGAGCAAAGACTGAATGCACACTTTATACAATAGATTATAAGGATTTCATGAGTATTTGTAATACAAATCCTGAGATAGGTTTTAAAATGCTGCTTGAAATTGCCCGAAAACTTTCAGGTTTATTAGAAAAAAATAATGAGGATGTCCTTAAATTAACCACTGCATTGTGTTATGCGTTGAAAGGATAAATTTTCTTCTATTAGCTTCAATTCATTTTTTATCTTTTTGATAAACTAAGCTTACTCAATTTATCATAAACATCAAATTTTCTAAAATAAATACAACCGTTAATTATTCGTAACCTCTTATTTTTCAGATAGTTTCTTGCCTCAAACTATTTTGGTATAACTTATGCATATTGATATGCCAGATAGACAAGGAGGAGAAAATGAGAGTTTTAATATTTTTTTTAATTATCCTGATCAGCATAAATTTATCAGCTTCATTTAATATTCCTATGAATAGAACTGATTTCAATATTGCTGAAAACTTTTCTAACAAAGTTACTTTTATAAAGAGTAATGAACCTATTACAAAATCTATAAAGACACAATATGAGATCAAACCAGGTGAAAAGTTAAACATTTATAATATGAATGGATGCATAAAACTCATCGGTTGGGATGAAGATCATATCAAGATCGTTGCTATTAAAATAGTTTATCAAAATTGTAACAATCTCAATGATCTGCATATGACGTTGGATACTTTAAATGGTTTAAATATTGAAACAGTAAATTGTTTAAAGGATGATAGAGCAAGGATTGATTATATAATTAATATTCCCAAAGATACTCTAATTGGAGAGATATACTCAAAGAAGAATATTTTATATAAAGATCTTCCAGATAAAATACTCAATAATATCAGAGTATTATCGAATAGATAAATTGCACATATTTCTCCCTAGTGCAAAAAAATCCCTCCGTATACTTATTGTTAATATGGAGGGATTTTAAAATTTACCCTTTATTTATCCTCTTTTTTGCCGATATTAAGCCATTGTTCTAGCCAGTTTATTCATTGTTTCTAATGTATGTTCAATTTCAGGCCAATTTGTAATAATCAATGCTATGTTCTTTCTAGTCATAGAATATTTTTCGAATCTCCGCTCAAGATTCAAACCTAAGAATTTTATTGCCGGAACTTTTTCACCTCTTTTTAAAAAAACTTCCAGATCTATCATCTTTATGTAAGTTCCTGCTGTCCATGTAACTTTATCCAGAGCTATGGAATAATATTCTTTACAGATTAATATTGTTAAAAATCTTATTTTTGGAGATAAGAGATTATATGCGATACAAAGGATTATATATAATAATTATAGCAGGTTTGATTTTTATTGGTTTTATTTTATTTCCTAATTTATCATTTTACCGGCATCATGCAAATTATAAGCAGTTTGATGTCTATTCAGATATAGAGATAAATGAGGCGATCTATATAGTATTAGATAAGGCAGAAAAGAAAATTATATCTTCAGCTATATTTGATCCTGAATTGGATTATAAAATATTCATCAGCTCTGGATTCAACCCATATACTATATTTAGTCCATCTCTAAAGGACGCTTTTGCAGCAACTTATCCAATAATAAACAACATATTTATTTCTAAGACAGAAATAGAAAATAATCTTGTCCATAGAAACGCAAAGGAAGATAATGAACGTTCACTCTCCAGTGTGATTGCCCACGAAGTAACACATAAACTTATAGAAAATGAGATCGGAATGAAAGGAAACAGAGAATTAGCAACATGGAAGAAAGAAGGATATTGCGAATACATTTCTGTAGATAGCAAATTAGATATAAAAAAAGGAATTAAAAAAATATATCTCGGAGATAATTCATTCTCCACTTCTTATGACTATTTACAATACAGAATATTTGTTACATATCTACTTGATATTAAAGGGTATACAATTAGTTCTCTAATTCAAACTGAATTTAATTATCAGCAGTTGGAAAAAGAAATAATTGAGTATGGAAATATTTAATATTAGCACTTAAAAGCAAAAACAACTTGCTTAGTTTTTAATCATTTTTTCTTTTGTTATTAAACTGAGAATTGGGAGGTTTTATTATGATGAATAAATCTTTAGTTTCATTCTTCAATGATAGTATTAAACAAAATTGGAGCTTAAAAGCTTTTTCAAACTATAAAAAAGATACAGTAACATATGCAAATGTAGCCGATAGAATTCTATTTTTACATGCAGTATTTCATAATTGCAGCATAAAAAAAGGTGATAAGATAGCTATAATTGGTAAAAATTCTATTAATTGGGCAATTACATATCTGGCAACCGTTTCCTATGGTGCTGTTATTGTTCCTATTCTCCCGGATTTCAAACCGGATGATATTCATCATATAGTGAATCACTCTGACTCAGTTCTTCTTTTTGCAACGGATCAGATCTTTGATGAAGTGGATGAATCCGTTATGAAAAATTTATATGGTATTTTTTCTTTAACTGATTTTTCAATTCTTTACAATAGTAAAAAGATAAATCAAAAATTAATTGAGAAAGTTAATAAAGAATACCTGTCTGACTTTGATAATAAATTAACAAAAGATAATTTTTATTTAGAAGAGATAGGCAATAAAGAGTTAGCAGTAATAGTTTATACATCAGGAACTACAGGTTTTTCTAAAGGAGTTATGCTGGCTAATAACAGTTTGGTAGCAAATATATCGTATGCTCAAGAACATATGCCGTTGAATCCCGGTGATACTATCGTTTCTTTCTTGCCAATTGCCCATGTTTTCGGTTGTGCTTTTGAATTTCTTTTCCCATTCTGCATTGGTTGTCATATCACATTTCTTGGTAAAACACCATCTCCGAAAATTATTTTAAAAGCTTTTGGAGAGATCCATCCAAGATTAATCCTATCGGTTCCACTTGTAATTGAGAAGATCTATAAAAAGCAGCTTAAACCATTACTTAATAAGGGAATTGTTAAAATTCTACTTAAAATACCATTATCAAGAAAACTATTATACAAGAAAATACGCAATAAACTTACCGTTGTATTTGGAACCAATTTTAGGGAAATTGTAATTGGAGGAGCACCTTTAAATGCAGAAGTAGAGCAGTTCCTGCATAACATAGGTTTTAGATTCACAGTTGGATATGGGATGTCTGAATGCGGACCACTGATCAGCTATGCACCCTGGGATGAATACAAATTGCAATCAACTGGTGTAATTGTTGATAATCTGGAAGTTAAAATTGATTCTTCAGATCAATATACTGAAATCGGTGAAATAATGGTTCGTGGTGAAAATGTTATGTATGGTTATTACAAACATGAAGAAGCAACCAAACTTGTTATTGATAAAGAGGGATGGCTGAGAACTGGTGATCTGGGACTAATAGATAAAGATAATGTAATATACATTAAAGGTAGAAGTAAAAGCATGATACTGGGCTCATCAGGAAAGAATATCTATCCTGAAGAACTTGAAGCAAAATTGAATAATCTGCTTTATGTTCAAGAATCTATTATCATAGAAAAAGATGGTCAACTAGTTGCTCTTGTTTATCCTGATATGGAACTAATGGATTTGAACAATATCAATGAGTCTGAAATTGACAGTATCATGGAAAAGAATAAAAAAATAATGAACGAACTCTTCCCTGCATATATGCGAATTGTAAAAATTGAAATATATCCTGAAGAATTTGAGAAAACTCCTAAAAGAAGTATAAAAAGGTTCCTCTATTCCTAAGAAGCTGTAAAAATGAATAAAATATTATTAATTTTTTTAGTTATTATTGCCTTAGCAATACCAGCTTATTTATTTATAAATCGCCCCACTGCTTCAGAAGAGAATTTTTCATCAATTGATACTTTCCAAGATCCACTGCAGTTATCCCTTCTTGATCCACAAAACGTTTTGATCAATTCAAAAGGTCTGGCGGCGATAGTCACACCTTTTGCGAAATATAAAATTTCTGCTGTAATTCTAAGTAAGAAAAAATATCCGCAAAAATGGGCCTCAATTATCTCTCCATTAGATTTTGCTTTAGGCTGGGGAGATGTTTCTAAACCCGAGAATGTTAAAAATATAAACGTACGACAAACTATGCGCTGGTACAGATATAAATTTGATGCTGAAGTTACGATCTCACAAAGTTATATCTCTACACATTCTTCTAACCATCACATAATTCCTGCTAATGATAATATTCGTAAAGCTGTTCTTTTTACCAAAAAACATGATAAAATTGTGCTGGAAGGTTATCTTGTAAATATTTCCGGGAAATATAAAAATGGTAATATCTCATGGAGATCAAGTCATACCAGAACCGATACTGGAGACGGTTCTTGTGAAATCCTGTATGTAACCAGTGTAAAACTTGGTACAAATATATACAGATAGAAATGAATCTTGTTTTTCCTGATTACAAAAATTCAATAGTCAATTTGGTTTCATCCATACTTGAGATCTATAATGTAAAATCTGATCATCCACCCCTAAAACAACTTGACACTGAAAATCTCAAATTAAAAAAGAACATTGTTTTTCTTATACTTGACGGGTTTGGATTGAATCTATTAAATAAATTTTCTTCTTCAACTAAATTCATGAATACTAATCTCATCTCCCCTATCACATCTGTATTTCCATCCACTACAAGTGCCGCAATAACAAGTTTTGTAAGTGGGAAAACACCCTGGGAACACGGATCTATCGGCTGGACTTTATATTTCAAAGAATTTGCAAAATATATTGATTATCTTCCAAACTGGGATTCTATCACACATAAAACCCAAGATGTAAAAAAGTACAACGTCTTTGATTATGTAGGTGCAGATAACATCTTCAATAGAATATCAAATGTAACTCCGGATGTAAAACAATATTATCTTACTCATGAGGATTTAAGTGAAAGCTCAAATGTTATCAAGAATTCTGGAACTGCTGAGATAATAGGTTATTCAGACAATAAAAACCTTTATGAAAAACTATATCAATTAATCTCCAATGATGATCCCAGAAGAAAATTATTTTATGTGTATTCTGCTTATCCAGATAAATTAGAGCATCAATATGGTGTGTATGGAGATGAAGTTGAAGCATTCATTAAAGAAACTGAATCTGAATTAAAGTTAATCAGCTCACAATTAGCAGGAACAAATACAACAATTCTAATTACAGCTGATCATGGATTGATAGATATAGATAATTATTACTATGTTAATGAAGATGAAAAACTATTTGATAGTATGATAATGCCCGCATTTCCGGAACCAAGATTTCTCAGCTTTTTTGTTAAAAAACACAAAATGAAACAATTTGAAGAAGAATTTAAAAAATATGAAAAACAATTTCTTTTACTTGATCGCTCAGAATTTTTTAAATATAAATTACTTGGTGTGGGGAAAATGCATCCTAAAATTGATGATTTTGTAGGTGATTACGTGGCAATTGCTATTTCCAGTTCTGCCATGAAATCTATCTATGTACAAAATGGAAAATGGAAAAAAGAATTTCTGGCTCATCACGCCGGAATTACAGAAGATGAGATGCTGGTTCCTCTTATACAAATTGATACTTGAAATAAGAAAAAATAAAGATGTATATTGGTAATTAATATTGGATAACAATCCTGCCTCACACTCTGATCAAACAAAAGCATATCTATTTGCTGCAATAGCAGTTTTATTCTGGTCAACAGCAGCAACAGCTTTTAAACTAACTTTGCAATATTTGAACACAATAGAGATGTTATTCTATTCTTCCTTAACTGCAGCGATAGCCATTTTTATAATAATTTTAGCTCAGAAAAAAACAAAATTTATCTTTCATACAAGTAAAAAGGAAATATTAACATCTGCAATTCTGGGTTTAATGAATCCATTCATTTATTACATAATTCTTTTTAAAGCATATACATTGTTACCTGCACAAATTGCCCAACCATTAAATTTTATCTGGCCGATTATGATCGTGATATTTTCCATTTTTTTGCTTAAACAGAAAATCTCCTTAAAGAGTTTAATGGCAATTCTAATCAGCTTTTTCGGTGTTATATTGATCTCAACCAAAGGAAGATTATTCAGTTTTCATATTGATGAACCATATGGTGTTTTCCTGGCACTTTCAAGTGCATTTGTCTGGGCACTTTTCTTCATTATTAATATTAGGGATAAAAATGATGAAGTCATCAGGCTCTTTTTAACTTTTACTTTTGGTACTCTTTACACGTTCTTAGTACTATACCAGAAAATTTCTTTGCCACCTCTAAGAGGAATTATAGGAGCTATATATATTGGATTATTCGAAATGGGAATAACCTTTGTAATCTGGATAAAAGCTCTGAAATTTTCTCGTACAACTGCACAAGTAAATAATCTAATATATCTTACTCCCTTTCTATCACTTGTCATAGTAAGTATTGTGATCAAAGAAAAGATTTTATACTCCAGTATATTAGGTATTACACTGATCATTTGTGGAATTATTCTTCAAAAGAGGATTGAAAGCAAGAATCTCATTTCTGAATAATTTTGTAGCAGGTCATTTTAATTTTTTATTCATAACTCATTGTAACAATGAGAGGAATATCACCAACAAGTTTAGAGAAACCTACTCGCTTTTCCTTTTTGAATTTATAAACTTGACATATTCAGTTCACATTTAAGTTTTTATCCAATAAAAATTAGGAGGAAAAATGAAAAAAATTATTTTATTAAGTTTATTTGCTTTATCGTTACTGTTATTCACTAGTTGCTTTGAAAGTACGGAACCAGATGAGTCAGCAACACTTATCGTAAGTAGTGTTCCAAGCGGAGCAACGATCTATCTGGATGCAGTGATGACAGGAGAAGTAACTCCAGCAGAATTGGAGATTGATACTGGAAATCATGAAGTGAGATTAGAATTAGCAGGTTTTCAAGATTATGTAGAAACTTTTAACGTTGGTGATGGTGATACTTATACTGTTAACGCTACAATGGCTGTTGTAACTAATACTTCGCTTAGTGTTTACACAACTCCATCTGGCGCATCTGTTTACATTGATGGAGCATATAATGGGGAATTAACACCTATTACATTTACAGATATTTTACCTGGTAACCATATTGTAAGAATTTATAAGGGCGGTTACAATGAGATAGTTTATAATATAACTCTCTTTGAAGATGTTCCTTATACGATCAATGAGGTGCTTACAGTTCCAGTTCCTCCATATCCTGTGTTTACAATTAACAGTCCATACAATGGGCAAACTTTTGACGATAATGTAATTTCTATTTATGGTTATATTGAGCTTGATACTGGTGCTTCTTACACAGGTAACAACGCCATTCTTTCCATTAATGGTGTTGACTCTGAGATATACGTGAGTGGTGGTTATTTTTCCGAAACTATTTCAATTGCAGCTGGTGATAATTATTTACAACTTAGAGCTAATGGTCCTGAAGGTGATACAGGTGTTAGTGATGTAATTACTGTTTATGGAGATTTTGAAGCTCCAGAAATTGAAGTTGTTTTATGGTGGAATACACCTACATCGGATATTGACTTACATGCTTGGAATCCTCTTGGTGAACACTGTTATTATGGCAATTCCATAATATCAGATGGTTTCCTCGATATCGATGATACAGAAGGTTTCGGTCCTGAAACATTCGCAGTTCAAACTGCAACTGTAGGAGTTTACGAGATCCAGGTTAACTGTTATTCTCTTGATTCGGATAATTATTCTGATGCTTCTATACAAGTATTTTTCGATGGTGCCTTGATGGAGACTTATGGTCCGCATCACTTTATCGTAGATGACTACAATGGGTCAGATCCGGCAGCTTGGTGGGAAGTTTGTACAATTACCGTCACAAATGGAAGATGTATAATATCAAATGATAAACCTACTCCACTTGTAAGAGAAAAAATCGCATTAGATAAAGTAAACCTTCCAAGAAAGTAGTAAATTTAGTAAGAGAAATATAACTGGCAGATAGAAATATCTGCCAGTTTTCCAATTTGTAAATCAGAACACATTTTAGATAAATAAACTTGAGGTATGTATGAAAAAAATCATTATATTGAATTTATTTATATTTTCAATTCTGTTGATAACCAGTTGTTTTGAATCCACAAGTCCTGAGGAGAAAACATTAATAGTAGTAAACAGTAATCCTCAGGGAGCAGCAATCATCATTCGCAATGATTCAACAACTGCGGTTACACCTGCAACATTAGAGATCGATCCTGGAACTCATCATATTTGGTTAGTTCTTGATGGTTATCAAGATTACTTTGAAGAGTTTATCATTGCTGAAGGTGAGACATATACAATTAATACTGATTTAGTACAAGCAATTGAGTCAGCAACACTTATCGTAAGTAGTATTCCAAGCGGAGCTATAATCTATCTTGATGGAGCTCTTTCAAGATGGATTACACCTGCAACTTTGGAAATTGATGTTGGGAGTCATGAGTTAAGATTAGAACTAGATGGATATCAAGATTATGTAGAAACTTTTAATGTTGGAGATGGTGAAACTCATACTGTTAACGCTACAATGACTATTGCAAATAATGCAACACTGATCGTTAACAGTGTTCCTGCAGGCGCAACGATCTATCTGGATGGTGACCCTGCAGGAATAGTAACTCCGGCAACATTGGAGATTGATACTGGAAACCATGAGCTGAGATTAGAATTAACAGGTTATCAAGATTATGTAGAAACTTTTAACGTTGGTGATGGTGATACTTATACTGTTAACGCTACAATGGCTGTTGTAACTAATACTTCACTTAGTGTTTACACAACTCCATCTGGTGCGTCTGTTTACATTGACGGAGCTTATACTGGGGAATTAACACCTATTACATTTACAGATATTTTACCTGGTGATCATCAGGTAAGGATTTATAAGGTCGGTTACAATGAGGTAGTTCATAACATAACTCTCTTAGAAAATATTCCTTATACTATTAATGAGGTGCTTACAGCTCCAGTTTCTCCATATCCTGTCTTCACTTTTTCTGAACCTTCAAATGGAGAGCACTTTACTGATAACGTAATCGAAGTGGATGGATACATTGAACTTGATAATGGAAGTCCATTCGGTGGAACTTCTGCTATTCTTTCAATTAATGGAATAGACTCTGAAATTAATGTTGACTATTATGGAAACTTTTATGTTACAATCTCTATTGGTGCTGGTGAAAACTATCTTATGATGAGAGCTAATAGTGCGAATGGTGATACTGGTGTTAGTGATGTAATTACGGTTTATGGTAATTTTAATGCTCCTGATATTGAAATTGTATTATGGTGGAATACACCCACTTCTGATATAGATTTACATGCTTGGAATCCTGCTGGTGAACATTGTTATTACGGCAATAATATAATTTCGGATGGGATTCTTGATATTGATGATGTAGAAGGTTATGGTCCAGAGACATTTTCTGTACAATCTGCAAACATGGGTGTTTATGAAATACAAGTTAATTGTTATTCACTTGATCAGGATGATTATGCTGATGCTTCTATACAAGTATTTTTCGATGGTGTTTTGATGGAGACTTATGGCCCACATCACTTTATCGTAGCTGACTACTATGGGACAGATCCTGAAGCCTGGTGGGAAGTTTGTACAATTATCGTCACAAATGGAAGATGTATGATATCAAATGATAAACCAACTCAAATTGTTCAAGAAAAGATTAGGCTAGATAAAATTAATCTTCCAAGAAAGTAGTAAATTTAGTAAGAAAAATATAACTGGCAGATAGGAATATCTGCCAGTTTTTTTTACTTCAACAATATCATCTTTTTCATATTCTAAAAATTTGATGTTTTTTATCTTCAACTGCACGTTTATATGCAATAATTGTCCTTATTTCAAACAATAATGATTTTCATTAATTCAAAATTTCATTTATTAAATCCACTCGTGAAAAAATTGACAGAAATTCGAGAAAAAGGTATAAGGGAAAAAGGAGGAGTGGTATGAAAAAGATGTTTGCCCTGTTCATCTTCATATTATTTTTAACTTCTATAAATTGTATCGAATGGGATTTGACCCATGATATCACTTTCACAACTACTTTTCACAATAAGCAAAACAAATTGGAATCCATTCTGAATTACAAACCAAAATTAGATTTTGATCTATACCAACAGAAAGAATATTTGTTTGATACAGAATTATCTTATGATTTTAATTTTAGCTACAATAACTTCAATGACCAGGATCTTTCGTTCTCAGGAAAGTTATACCGAGGCTGTCTCAGGTATTCTTCATCACAAACAGAATTAAGAGTTGGACTGCAAAAGATAAATTTTGGTCCTGCTCAGATCCTGCGCTCCCTTCAATGGTTCGACAGCCTTGACTATTATGATCCTACTCAAACAACCGAAGGTGTAAAGGCTCTACTTGGCAGGTATTATTTTCTTAATAATGCAAATATCTGGTTATGGGGAATTTGGGGAGATCGTAATGAAACTTCTCTTGATAAATTCTTCTCTGATGAGAACAATCTGGAATTCGGCGGCAGGATCCAATACCCCTTTGAATTCTGTGATGCTGCTCTTACCTTCCATCACTGTAAATTAGGAACAACTCGTGAAAATAGATTCGGTTTCGATGCACGTTGGGATTTTATTGTTGGCTTGTGGCTTGAAGCAGTTACAACCAAATTCAGCGAAAGTGTATTTCTACCCAGCTGGCAAAAATATATGACCCTGGGAACAGATTACACAATTTCATACGGAAATGGGATATACATTTTGGCTGAGTATTTTGTCTATTCAGAATCAGAAAATGATCTTTTTGCAAGTAGTTATCAAACAGAAGCCGCTGCAGTCTCAATAAGTTATCCACTCGGGTTATTCGACAGCATTAAAGCTGCAGTGATATATGACTGGGCAATTGAAGACTTTAGCAGATCTCTCTCTTATCAAAGAACTTATGATAATATGAGCTTTAATTTGAACCTTCTCTGGAATCCGGAAGGAAGTAATTCTGTACAGATGATATCAACAGATGGAATTTCGGCACAATTGATGATTGTGTGTAGTTTTTAGAAAAGATGTAAACAAGAAATATGAGGTAATAAATATGGAATTAATCAAAATCGAAAAAATGACCAAACACTATCCCATCGGTGGAGGCAAATTCACAGC
>JAVCCH010000115.1 GCA_030765535.1 Candidatus Tenebribacter davisii | reverse complement strand
TCGCTATCGCAGGATTATTAACTGGTATTATTATGTCAGTAGTAGGATTTGATGCCAGTGCTGCTACGCAAACTGAGGGCGCGATAACAGGATTGAGAATTTTTTATTCCGGAT
Organism: Candidatus Tenebribacter davisii; assembly: GCA_030765535.1. Classification (GTDB taxonomy): domain Bacteria; phylum Cloacimonadota; class Cloacimonadia; order Cloacimonadales; family TCS61; genus Tenebribacter; species Tenebribacter davisii. The sequence continues at coordinate 35,193 of JAVCCH010000115.1, read as the reverse complement.
TTCCAATACTGGGAACGCTGATCGCTATCTTACTGATGCGTAATTATGATTTAACTGAAAAACGTGCAAATGAAGTTCGTACTGAACTGGAAAAACGTCATGCTCAAAAACTTGAAACTAAAGAACTTAATTTAGAAAAATCTTAGGATATTTAGATGCGAAAGAATATATTTAAAACAATCGTTTTCATTATTCTTTTAATATCACTTTTCGGATGTGGAACGAATAAATTTTCTTCCACATCCGAAATTATGCTTACTTCAGCAGATGGTGACAAACTTGCCATACAGGATAATGTTACATTCCAAAACGGAATTGCTGAAGGAACTGTTATTCACATCTATCCCGACAGCATTAAACAGACCATAGACGGTATTGGGTCATCTTTTACAGAATCTTCTGCCTTTGTACTGGCCCATCTTGAACCGGAAAAACGACAGGAAGTAATGGAACAGGTTTATGGCGAAACAGGAGCAAATTTCTCTTTAACCCGTACACATATTGGTGCTTGTGATTTTTGCGTAGAAGGTCGATATTCCTACGTTGATAAAAAAGGTGATGTGAAACTGGAAAGCTTCACTCTTGCACCGGATAAAGAAGGTTTCGATACTAAAGAATATCCTGGGATAAAAGACGAAAATTATGATCTTTTACCGATGATCAAAGAAGCGATCGCAATTAAAAACAAACAAAAAGATAAAGAACTGAGAATAATTTCCTCAGCTTGGACTGCACCACCCTGGATGAAAGACATAGAAGAATGGTATATTCCCGGAGCTCCTGCAAATAACTGGCAAGGTACCGGCGGATCGTTAAAAGAAGAATATGTTTCTACTTATGCTGATTACATTGTAAAATATCTGGATGCCTACAAAGATGAAGGCGTGAACATCTGGGGTTTAACTCCTGTGAACGAGCCTCACGGAAATAATGGCCAGTGGGAAAGTATGAATTTTTCTCCGGAATCGCAGAATGATTTTATCAAAAACCATCTGGGACCAAGTCTGAAGGAAAGCGGATTTTCTGATATAAAGCTACTAATTTATGATCAAAACAGAGATGGCCTGAAACATTGGGCTGATGTTATTTTTGCTGATACACAAACAACTCCGTTCATTTATGGTGCTGCTGTTCACTGGTATGAAAGCACATTCAAGGTATTCGAAGATGTTTTTGAAAAAGTTCACAAGAAATTTCCTGAATATGCGATTGTTCACACCGAAGGCTGCATTGACGATCTGGGAAAAGATCCTCCGGACGGTGTAACTGAACCGGTAAAATTTAAAGAAGCTAACTGGTTTGAGAATGATGAATTCTGGTGGAATGATAACGCTACAGACTGGGCATATTCCGTAACCTGGCAGGGAGTGAAAACTGAAGATCATCCTGCTTATGTTCCAGTACACAGATATGCTCGCAATATCATCGTGAGTCTTGATCACTGGGTTACAGGCTGGGTAGATTGGAATGTTATTCTCGATGCCGATGGTGGTCCCAATCACGTAGGAAATTTCTGTGGAGCTCCGATCATGATCGATACAGAAACAAAACAGGTTTATTACACACCGATCTTCCATGTACTTTCACAATTCAGCCGCACAATTCGTCCTGGAGACAAAGCTGTTCAAACCAAAAAAGATACTGCTGAACTTGGTGAAGATGATCTGCATACTTGTGCTACAATTAATGATGCTGGAATGTTGAGTGTTCAATTATTGAATACTACAACAAAACCGATCTTCTATAATATGCAGATCGGCGCAAAATTTGCCGAAATAACAATAGCGGCAAATTCGGTTCAAACAGTTCGGATTCAAATGTAAGGATTAAAAAAAAGATGAAAAAACTTAATCTTATATTTATTATTGCACTTCTTTTCTCAGCTCTTCTGATTTCGTGCAGTAAAAACTCAAATATTTCTAAAATCTCAATTGAGGAAATCCGTGCTAAGCTTGAATCAGAACAAACCTTAGAGACCGATACACCTTTTGCTGTGCGCGAGTTTAAACCTTACTTGGACGGCAAATGGATCGGAAACGCAATTTCTTACGGATGTTATAGAAAAGGACAGGCACCGGGAAATATCGGCCCCAGCAAAGAAGAAATTCTTGAAGATCTTAATATTATCACGAATCACTGGAATCTTATCCGTGTTTATAATGCTGACGATGATTCAGAACGCCTTCTTGAAGTAATCCGGGAAAATATGATCCCCGTCAAAGTGATGCTGGGCATCTGGCTGGCAAATGAAGAAAAAGACCCCGAAACAAAGAAATCTAACATTACAAATGTTTTACGCTGCATTGAACTGGCAAATAAATATCCAGACATTATTGCAGCCGTGAATGTGGGCAATGAAACTCAAGTCTTCTGGTCCTGGCATAGAATGAACAGCAAGAATCTGATCCGCTATATCCGTGCTGTTAGAAACAATATTACTATTCCTGTTACAACCGCAGATGATTACAACTTCTGGAATAAACCAGAAAGCAAAGCTGTGGCTTCAGAAATTGATTTTATTGTAACCCATATCTATCCACTTTGGAACGGAAAAACACTTGATAATGCCATCCCCTGGCTGGATGAGAACTATGAGTATATTAAAATTAATCATCCGGAAAAGCAGCTCGTTTTGGGAGAGATCGGCTGGGCTACAGTATATAATGCAGATAAAAAAGGTGATGGAGAGCAGGGCTCACTTATCAAAGGTGAAGTCAGTATAAAAGCTCAGGGAAAATTTCTTATCGAATTAAATAAATGGGTTAATGATAACCAAATTACCACTTTCTTTTTCGAGGCCTTCGATGAACCTTGGAAAGGTGGTGGTGAAAATTCTGGACCCAATGAAATTGAAAAAAACTGGGGTATTTTTCATGAAGATCGCACACCCAAAGAATCATTTCAAAACTACATAATACATAGCGAGTTGAAGCATGAAAAATAATCCTAAAACAAATTCCTATAGGAGGAAAAAATGAAAAAAGCAATAATGTTTTTTATTGTTTCTATGTTCATCCTTGCGATGAATACTATGATGTTCGCACAAAACGCACCAATCGATTTTGAAGCAGGTGGATATGGAGCAGACTGGACATGGACAGTCTTTGAAAATGATACTAATCCTGCAGTTGAGATTATAGCAAATCCAGATGCATCTGGTGCTAACACTTCTGCGACAGTGGCACAATTCACTGCATTGCAAGCAGGTCAACCCTGGGCTGGCTGTGAAACATTACACGGTGCAGATATTGGTACGTATAATCTGAACGAAACAAACAGCACAATTAAGATAATGGTTTATAAATCTGTGATGAGCGATGTTGGAATTAAATTAGTGAAACCTGACGGCTGGTCGATGGGAGAGATTAAGGTTGCCAATACAGTTGTAGATGAATGGGAAGAACTCACATTCGACTTTGCTGCTCAAGTAACTGATGGATATGACCAATTAGTGATTTTCCCGGATTTTGATCTGGCTGGAAGAATTCAAGATAATATCTGTTATTTTGATAATATTACATTTTCTGATGGAGGTGCTCCTCCGGTAGGCCCAACTGTAGCCGCTCCAATACCAACAGCTTTAGCTGAGAATGTTGTTTCACTCTTCAGCAACGCTTATACAAATGTACCAGTTGATACCTGGTCAGCAGAATGGGATCAGGCAGATGTTGTTGATGTTCAGGTTGCCGGTGATGATGTGAAGCTTTACACTAATCTGGTATTTGCAGGAATCGAATTCACATCGCAAACTATAGATGCTACACAAATGACAAACTTCAATATGGATGTATGGACACCAGATCCAACAGCAGCTCCTGCAATTTTCAAGATCAAACTTGTAGATTTCGGTGCTGACGGCGCTTGGGGTGGCGGTGATGATGTAGAACACGAAATCACTCTTGATGAGACTACAACTCCGGCCTTAGCCACTGAAGAGTGGGTAAGTTTGGATATTCCAATGTCTGATTTCACAGCTCTAACAACAACTGGCCATCTTGCTCAATTGATCATTTCCGGTGATCCTAATATTGTTTATGTTGATAATGTATATTTCTATAACGATGTAGTAAGCGTTAATGAAGATTTAATCACTTCTAATTTTGCTTTAGGAAATAACTATCCAAATCCATTCAACCCGACAACCAGCATCAGCTTCGGTTTGAATGAAGCAGGTCATGTTTCATTGGAAGTTTACAACATCAAAGGCGAAAAAGTCCGCACACTTGTAGATGCAGACCTCGAAGCTAACACTCACGCAGTTGTTTGGAATGGTGCAGATGATAACGCCAAACCTGTAGCAAGTGGAGTTTACTTCTACAAAATGAAAGCTGAAAACTATACTTCAACTAAGAAAATGATCTTGATGAAGTAAGAAACATAATAACAGCCGGCATTTTGATATAGTGCCGGCTGTTCCAATTTCTAAGATTTATTATGAATAATTTTTATTTCCTTAAGGAGGGAAAATGAAGAAAACAATCGTATCTTATATAGCTTTATTGTTTATCATATCGCTAAGCAATCTGGCGTTTGCACAAGTTACTCACACTATTGATTTTGAAACTGGTGGAGTTGGAGCAGATTGGAATTGGACAATGGCTGAAAATGGCGATAATCCACCCCTGGAATTTATAGCAAACCCGGTAAGCGGAGGGATAAACACTACAGCAACTGTAGCAAAATTTACAGCAAGAGTAGATGGAAATCCCTGGGCTTTATGTCATACTTCTGATGATGGTGAATATACCTTTGACGCAACCAACTCAACCATAACTATAATGGTATATAAAACTGAGATAAGTGATATTGGCTTTAAAGTTGAAGGTATGAGTGGTAATTATCAAATAATTGTCCCTAATACAGTTACAGATCAGTGGGAAGAAATAAGCTTCGACTTTTCTGGTCAAATTGGTAATACCTATGGAACCATGGTAATTATTCCTGATTTTACTGCAAGAGCTCAGGAAAACATAATCTACTTTGATAATATTCAGGCCCCTGATGGGGAGGTATCTGGACCGCTTCCGGAACCCACAGTTGCTGCTCCTGTACCAACTGTTCCTGCTGCTGATGTAATTTCTGTTTTCAGTGATGAATACACAGACATTGCTGGTACGAACTTTAATCCTGGCTGGGGTCAAACGACTGTTGTTACGACCGAAGAGATTGGCGGTAACTTCATGATGAAATATGACAATTTCAATTACCAGGGAACAGAATTTGTCGGAGCTCAAGATCTTTCCTCGATGGACTATATGCATATAGATATGTGGACTCCCAACGCCACTGTTGTAAAGGTAACACCAATTAGTGCTTCAACCGGAGAAAATCTTACATACATTACACCTATTGAAATAGAATCTTGGAATAGTTATGATATTCCTCTGGCAGATTTTGCCGGCGTTTCCATGGCTGATATCGTTCAATTGAAATTTGATGGTCAGGAAGGTGTAAATCCTTCTGTATTATATTTGGATAATATATATTTTTATTCATCATCAGCCCCCGGAACAGATGCAACCTTGAGTGATCTACAGGTAGACGGCACCACCGTTGCTGGTTTTTCACCAGCAGTATTGAATTATGATGTAGAACTACCTGAAGGTACTTCAGTAGTTCCAGCAGTAACTGCTGCTACTACAGATCCGGCAGCCAGTCATGTAGTAAATGATGCTGCTTCTCTACCAGGTACAACTACAGTTACAGTGACAGCGGAAGATGGAACCACAACCCTGACATACAGTGTAAACTTTTCAGTGGAAGAACCATCACCCGAACCAACTGTAGCTGCTCCAGATCCAACATCACTTCCTGAAGATGTAATATCAATCTACAGTGATGCATATACTGACCTGGCAGGTACAAACTTCAATCCTGGTTGGGGACAAACAACCATCGTAACATTTGAAGAAATCGGTGGTAATGAAATGATGAAATATGATGCCTTCAATTATCAGGGAACTCAACTTGCTGCAGCACAAGACCTTTCACTTATGGAATATATACACATTGATATGTGGACAGCAGATGCAACTGTGGTTAAGGCAACTCCAATTAGCACTTCAAGCGGAGAACATCTTGTATCGTTAACGCCAATTGAAGCAGGCTCATGGAATAGCTATGATATTTCTGTAGAAGATTTTACGGATGTTTCGATGGCTGATATCCACCAGCTGAAATTTGATGGACAGGAAGGAGTAACTCCTTCAACAATCTATTTAGATAATATCTATTTTTGGAAAAATCCTACGGCTTCAGGTTCAGACGCTACTCTTAGTGATCTTCAGGTTGATGGAACAACAGTTGCTGGATTTGATCCGAATATCTTAAGTTATGATATCGAATTACCAAATGGTACCGTAATAGTTCCAACAGTTACTGCAACTACGAACGATCCAAATGCCAGTCACATTGTAAATGATGCAGCTGTTTTACCTGGAACTACCGAAGTTGTGGTTACTGCCGAAGATGAAGTGACAATACTCACTTACAATGTTATCTTTACTCTTGAACCACCAGTACCAACAGTTGCTGCTCCTGATCCAACCGTACCTGCTGATGATGTAATTTCAATCTTTAGTGGCTCATATACCAGTATTGAAGGTACGAACTTTAATCCCGGCTGGGGACAGACAACCATCGTAACATTCGAAGATATTGGCGGCAACAACATGATGAAATACGACAATTTTAACTATCAGGGAACAGAGTTTGATGGAGCTCAAGATCTTTCTGCAATGGATTATATGCATATAGATATGTGGACTCATAATGCATCAGTTGTAAAGATGACTCCAATTAGTGCTTCAACTGGAGAATATCTTGTATCATTAACACCGATAGAAGTAGAAACATGGAATAGCTATAATATTCCTTTAGGTGATTTTACAGGTGTTTCCATGGCTGATATCTTTCAGTTAAAATTCGACGGTCAGGAAGGTGTTACTCCTTCTACAATCTACCTTGATAATATTTATTTCTATAGTGATGCATCACCCTCTTTCAATCCGCCAAGCAACGTTCAGTCTACAGTACAAGACTACAATGATGTACTGGTAACCTGGGAACTTCCTGGTGGAGCAGTAGGTGAATGGTTTGGCTGGGACGATGGTACAAATGGAAACTCTCTTGGACTTCAAGGTGGAACAGCTCCATATACTTTCAGTAGTGCATCGAAGTGGGATCCAGATATGTTGACAGCTTATGATGGGCTTGCGTTAATGAGAGTAGAAATTTTCGTAAATGATCCAGCAGATTTCACACTTAAGATATGGTCAGGTGCAGATGCAGGCACAGTAGAATATGAGCAAGTAATTGCTGATTATATAGTAGGAGAATTTAATGAGATCATCTTAGATACTCCTCATATAATTGATGCTTCAACTCATCTGTGGTTTGGCTATGATGTTTCTCATGATGAAGGAATGCATCCAGCAGGCACCGATTTGGGTCCATCTATCGAAGGTTATGGCGACATGTGCTATTTCAATAATTTGTGGCAACCTTTAACTCCACTTGGATTTGCTTACAATTTCAATCTTCAAGCTTATGTAGAAGGCTCTGATGGTGAAGTTGTTGCCCTTACACCAAGCAAAAGTAAAACCACCGCTCCAAGCTTAAGCAGAATCGGTACAAGTTCCCGCCTAAATAATGGAATGTTCGAAGCTGCAAGCAGCAGAAAGCGAGTAATCACACAACAGCATAACAGTAATTCACGTTCACTGGCCGGTTACGAAGTATATCGTGACGGATCCTGGATCGCCGACATTTCTGATCCTGCTATAGTAGATTATCTGGATGAAGGTCTTGAAGCTGGTAGTTATGATTACTATGTAATCGCGACTTATACAGACCCAACTGGAGAATCTGAACCATCCAACACAGCTACTGCAGATGTAGTTCTTGCTGCACCAACTAACGTGTCTGGAAACTCTGTCTGGCCAAATATCGTAGTTATCTGGACAACATTGGGAGCCCGTGATATCGAATCTTATATAATCTACAGAGACGGCACTGAGATTGGAACTTCGAACTCTGGTCTGTATGTTGATGGAAACGTATCAACCGGAACTTACATCTATAACGTTGCAGGTGTATTTACCGGTGGCTTTGTAGGCCCAATGTCTGAAGATTCAGCTCCGGTTGAACATACTGGCGCAGGTGGAATACTTGTTCCTATGGTAACTTCACTGGACGGCAACTATCCTAACCCATTCAATCCAACCACGATGATCAAATATGGTCTTAGTGAGGATAGTTTTGTTACGCTCCAAGTTTACAACATCAAGGGTGAAAAATTGAAAACTCTTGTGAATGAAGAACTTGAAGCCGGATACCATGACATCCATTGGAATGGTAAAGACGATAACGGCAAAACCACAGCAAGCGGCGTTTACTTCTACAAGATGAAAGCCGGAAACGTTGTCGAAACAAAGAAAATGATCCTAATGAAATAATAACAAACGACCTCAGCTGGTATTTCATGCCGGCTGAGGTTTATTTCTATGAGTTATAAAAAACATTAAATTTAAAAAGGCGGTAGTGTTGACTCCTTTCAATAAAAAACAATATCAATTAAATGAAACAGGTGAGTTTATCATTACTGATTACAATTCATCCAAGTTATTCTCAAGTTTTTTCCCGGGTGTTGCCGGTAAAAACGGCATTCCCATGTGGACTTTCTACGTTAACCGAGGTCAATGTATTTGCAGTATGGGTGTAGAGGGCAAACATAATCCTATTATGGAATTCCTACCCGCTAACTGGGCTTATAATCTGGTTTCAAACCAGGGATTCAGAACATTCGTAAAACTGCCCGACCATGAATCAATCAAGTTCTACGAACCATTCCAAAATAATTTGCGAGATAAGCAGGTACAACGTACTCAACGCATGATAATTACACCAGCTCAATTAATACTTGAAGAAGTCAATCATACACTGGGGCTCAAATTCACAGTAGAGTATTTCAATGTACCTCAAGATAATTATGCCGGTCTTATTCGTAAACTGAATATTGAAAATTTAAATACAGTTCCTGTAAAATTAGAAGTCCTCGATGGATTGCCACTCATTGTTCCTTATGGAATTGATAACAATGGTCTGAAACACATGAGGCGACTACAAGAGGCATTTGTAGAAGTTGTCAACCACGAGAATAGTGTTCCTTTCTTTAAGGGAAAGGTAAAACCTGCAGACCGCCCTGACGTAGTTAGAATTAAGAAGGGGAATTTTTATCTGGGTTTTGCATCCGGAGAGAACCAATCCAAATTAGTTACTCCGATCGTAGATCCTGTTAAAATTTTTGGAATCCGGGGAGATTACAATTATCCTGAGAAGTTTTTAACATCTTCTTCAGAAGAAATGATTTCCGGACAAATCTTTGAAAATCGACTGCCGTGTGCAATGGGAATTTTTGACACATCCATTACTCCGAAAGAAACCTGCACATATACCTCCGTAATTGGTCAAACAGGATCCGTTCAAGAGCTGAATGAGCTGGTTCCTATCATTACAAATAAAGATTATATTGATGACAAGGCTCAGACAAATCAGGAAATCGTTAAAACACTTACTCAGAATAATTTTATCTGCAGTCAAGAACCTGGTTTAGATTATTATACTAGACAGAATTTCCTGGATAATGCTCTGCGCGGTGGATTTCCACACACTTTAAAAGGAAAGGAAACATCTTCGACTATGCATCTATATTCTCGTAAACACGGAGACCTGGAGAGAGATTATAATGATTATCGCCTTACACCGACACAGTATTCTCAGGGAAACGGTAATTTCAGAGATGTAAATCAGAATCGCCGCTGTGATCTCTTCTTCAATCCTGATGTTCGGGAAGGTAATGTAGAACATTTTTACAATTTGATGCAGTTAGATGGCTTCAATCCCTTGGTAATTAAAGAGATCCGTTTTACCATTTCTGATGCTGAAAAAGGAGATGAAATTTTAACGGAATATCTGGGATTGGAATACGTGAAGTCCGTCAGTCCATATTTGCAGGAACCATTTACTCCAGGTGAATTGATGATTCATTTGAAAGAACAGAATATTGCTGTAAATGGTGATACTGAAAACTTTATTGGTGATCTGCTTGGTCACTGTGATAAAAAATATGATACTGGTTACGGAGAGGGTTTCTGGACTGATCATTGGACTTACAACCTGGATTTACTGGAAAATTACCTGGCTGTTTATCCCGATAATAAAAACCATATATTATTCGAGAAGAAAGCATTTTCTTTTTATGATAATCCTCATCGTGTTCAACCTCGAGATGATAAATATGTGATCTGGGACGACAAACCCATGCAGCTGAATTCTGTGATTTTCGATGAAGAGAAAGAACTGCAGATCAACCAGCGCACTCATGATCCGAATAAAGTTCGTTCCGAATATGGAAAAGGTAACGTTTATACCACTTCCCTGTTCAATAAAATGCTTTCTCTTATTGTAAACAAACTAGCCTCTCTGGATGCAGAAGGTGTGGGTGTGGAAATGGAGACGAATAAACCAAACTGGTATGATGCTTTGAATGGTTTGCCGGGATTGATGGGCTCCAGTATTAGCGAAACTTTGGAAGTAAAACGCCATATTCTGTTCCTCTTAAAGGCTCTTGATGAGCTTGATGTGGAAGATAAAGATTGGCTGGTATATGAAGAAATGAAGGAATTCGTGGATGCACTGCAAAGTGTTCTGAATGCTCAATTATCTCCTTTTGAATTTTGGAATAAAGCTACAACCATCAAAGAAAAATATCGTGCGAAAACTAGACTTGGAATCAGCGGAAAAGAAGAAGAGTTGGCCTTTGGTGATTTAGTTGATTTCCTGAAAGCCGGCTTGAAAAAATTGGATAAAGGTATCGAGAAGGCCTGGAATAAAAAAGACAATGTGATCTCTACATATTTCGTTAATGAAGTCGTTGAATATGAGGGGATTACTACTGAAGAACCTGATGGCAAGAAGAAACTGAAGCGCAATGCCAAAGGATTGACCTGCTTCAGAGCCAGGAAGTTCAAGCAAACTCCTTTACCGCTTTTCCTGGAAGGTCCTGTTCATTACCTGCGATGCAATACGAACACAGATCATGCTAAAACTTTTGCGGGTAATATCAGAAAAAGCGGCCTTTTTGATAAAAAACTGAAGATGTATAAAGTGAATGAATCTCTAGAAGATCAGCCTATGGAAATCGGCAGAGCAAGAACTTTTTCACCCGGTTGGTTTGAAAATGAATCGATCTGGCTGCATATGGAATATAAGTATATGCTGGAACTCCTTAGAAATAAACTTTACACAGAGTTTTATCAGGATTTCAAAAATGTATTCATTCCCTTCTTGAAGCCTGAGGTCTACGGTAGAAGCATATTAGAAAATTCCTCCTTTATCGTCAGTAGTGCTAATCCTGATTCTTCTATTCACGGCAACGGTTTTGTGGCTCGCTTAAGCGGAGCTACAGCTGAGTTTGTGAATATATTACACTTTATGTCTGTTGGTCAAAATCCTTTTACTATCAATCAGGATGGTGAATTACAGCTTCTCTTTAAGCCAGCATTGCCAGGATGGCTATTCACTAAAGAAGTTCAAACAAGTAGATTGCTTCTAGATGATAAATGGGAAGAAATTGAATTTGCAGCGAACACATTCAGCTTCATGTTCCTGGGAGAAATCCTGGTAACTTATCATAATAAAGGTCGCAAGGATACATTTGGATCTGCTGGTGTCTCTTTATCCATTTTGACTATAATTGATCTGGATGGAAATTCTCAGGCCTTCTCTGGCGATTCTCTAAGAGGTGAAATTGCTGAAAAAATCCGTAACAGAGAAATTAGACGAATAAAAATAGAACTCTGTTAAATAATATCAAAAAAAAAATATAGGAGAATAAGGAAATGAAAGAAATTGAAAGTAAAGTTTCCGCATTATTGGCAAAAATGACTTTAGATCAAAAAATAGGTCAGCTCTTGCAGCCGGAACGTCAATTTGTTACTCCGGAAGAAGTAAAAAAATATCATATTGGTTCTGTTTTGAGTGGCGGCGGATCTGTTCCAGGTGACAATAAGCCTGAGGATTGGATCAAGATGAATGACGAATACTGGGCTTCTTCCATGGAAGAAGATGCAGATCATCTGGCTATTCCTCTAATCTATGGTGTAGATGCTATTCACGGAAACACCAATGTTTTGGGCGCTGTTGTTTTTCCACACAATATTGGTTTAGGTGCTGCTCATGATGCAAATCTATTAGAGCGAATTGCTGCTGCTACAGCTAAAGAAATTGCTGCTACAGGAGTTGATTGGACTTTTGCTCCCACCCTGGCTGTTGCTCGAAATAGTCATTGGGGTAGAACCTATGAAAGTTATTCCGAAGATCCGAAAATCGTTGCTGAATATGCTCCCAGATTCGTGAAAGGACTACAGGGAAATTATGAAGAAGATAAAGTGATAGCCTGTGTGAAACACTTTGTTGGTGACGGTGCTACTTTGCACGGAATTGACCAGGGTGATATGTGTATTACCGAAGAAGAACTGAGAAAACTTCATATTCCTCCTTACATCGAAGCAATAAAAGCTGGCGTCCTTACGGTGATGGTTTCTCTTAGCAGCTGGTATGGCGAGAAACTTCATGGGCATAAATTCTTACTCACAGACTTGCTAAAAAAGGAATTAGGATTTGATGGATTTGTAATTTCCGACTGGGATGGAATTGATTATATAGACGAAAGTTACGAAGAATGTGCAGTTCAATCCTTAAATGCAGGCATTGATATGTTCATGATCACTGGCAGATGGAAAGAGTTTATAGAGCATATAAAAACAAATGTTCAGAATGGTCGTATCACTATGGACCGCCTGGATGATGCTGTTCGACGTATCTTGCGTGTAAAATATGAATTTGGAATGTTCGACAAACCACGACCCGCAGAAAGAAAATTATCTTTGGATCACTCCTGTTTCGGTTGTGATGAACATCGTGAAGTAGCCCGGGAAGCTGTTCAAAAATCTTTGGTTATGCTGAAAAATGACGATGATATTCTTCCTTTAGATAAAAATGCTCGGATTTTAGTTACAGGAAAAAATGCTCACAATCGTGGACATCAGTGTGGTGGATTTACAGTTGCCTGGCAGGGTGTAGACGATACTGCCGAATCTGCTGAGAAACCATATATCATGTCTGATTCTGAAAAAGAAAAACCAAGAAATAGCAAAGTCAGTAACAAAATATCCCATAGATCCTCAATTGTTGGAGGAACATCAATCTGGGAAGGAATTCAGGCTATGGCACCCAATGCCCAATTGAGTGTTGACGGCTCTGATGCTGACTCCGAAAAGCATGATGTAGCTATTGTGGTTATCGGTGAAGTTCCCTATGCAGAAATGCTAGGTGATATTCGCGTGGAAGGATTGGCTAAAGGATTAAAGATCAGTAAAGGCTCAACCTCGGAAGGCGAACCTATTCCTATAATGAAAAAAGGACCATATGGAACTCATTTATATCTTCACCAATTGCACCCCGAAGATATCGAAACTATTAAAAACCTGACGAGTAAAGGTGTTCCAGTCGTGGCAGTTATGATCTGCGGCCGTCCGCTAATTATCAATCAGGAATTGGAAGCATCAAAAGCTTTTGTTGTTGCCTGGTTCCCTGGTTCAGAAGGTAAAGGTGTTGCCGATGTTATCTTTGGTGACTATGACATTCAGGGAAAACTGAGTTTCTCCTGGCCTCGTTATGATGATGAAAACTGGAATCTTGGTGACGAAAATTACAATCCGCTGTTCCCGTTTGGCTATGGTTTGGAGTATAAACATTAACTTCTTTCTGAGTATTCAGGATGCATACTATATTTTAGTGTTCTGAGCATAGTTTCATTCTAGTTTGGAACACTTTTCTATTATAAAAGAGAAAAAGAAATCAGAATATTAAATGCTCTACTAGAAGAAAAGTATTTTGAATTTCAACATTCGGATTCATGAATAAAGTTCTGATAATGTCCACTTGACCCCACCATGCAACGTAAAGCCGCTCATAGAGCGGCTTTACGTTTTATTGATTGCTGATTTTCGACATTATTTCATAAAAAAAAGTTGCCCTTTCGAAAAACCGTTGGGCTAAATTTTCTTACTTCATAAGGATCATTTTCTTTGTTTTTTCAAAATTCTGTGCTTTCAATTTGTAGAAATTTAGTCCTGAATCGTATCTAAAAATATCCCTGATACCCAAATGAAAACTTTACACTGGCCATCTGATCAATGCTGAAATGCCTGTACGATTTAATGTTCTGGTGCTGGAGTTTATAGTGGAAGAGACTGTTTTGAGCAAGTTTCAAGATAATCGATAAATCCGGCATCTACCTGATAAATTGCTCTGACGTGTTCACATGCGAACATAAAACTGGTCGATTGTGAAAAACAATTTGATGCTATTCGCAACTTAAAAAACCCTAACCTACTGAAAAATAGAGCTAAAAGTATTTGGCATATAAAATGCAAAAAATATACCGAAATTGATAGTACGAATATGAATGTTTTTTCGAAAATTGATTTGAGTAGTAAATAACAAATAAGCAAAAATTTATTCATAGGAGTAGTTATGTTAAGAAAAGTTGGTTTTATTCTATTGGGAATTCTTTTAAGTCAAGGAATTCTAATATCGCAGACAATTGAATTTGCAGATAGCCTGGCATATAAGCTTGGTTTTTCTACTTATCTTTCACACACTGATAGATTCGCATCAGGTTTCGATATTTATACCGATAGCGAAGGGTTTACTTATATTTCAGGAAATACCAGAGATAAGAATTTTCCAGCTACTGAAGGAGCATATCAAACAGAACTTAAAGGATTAGGATTAGCAGATGCCTTTGTAGCAAAATTCACTCCCAAAGGTGAAATCGTCTTTGCCACCCTGATTGGTGGTACAAAAAGAGAACATCATACTGCTATAACAGTGGATGAACAAGGATTTATTTATCTAGCAGGAGGAACAGAATCATCAGATTTCCCTGTAACGGAAGGAGTGTATGATTCCAGTTTCAATGGTGAAGGAGAATGGGCTGGAGATGTTTTCTTAACTAAAATGAACCCAACTGGAACTGATATCATATTTTCTACCTTTATTGGTGGAGTTGTTGAAGAAACAGTTTCTGGTGGATGTATAAAGATAGATTCTAAAGGTAATATTATTCTTGCGGGGGTAACCCTCTCTCATGATTTTCCTCTAACAAAAGGTGTAATAGAGAGTGAAGATAAAAAGCAACATGGTTTCCTCTCTAAATTCAGTCCAGATGGAGAGAAGCTTCTATTTTCCACTTTCTTTGGAAGCAGCTCGATGGAAATGATTCTTGGACTTGATGTTGATGATAAAGACAATATTTATATCACTGGCGGTACTCTTACAGCAGACCTACCTGTAACTGATAAAGCTGTCCGAAAAGAATTCATTGAACCTAATAATAGAGCCAGAATTGATCATTTTATTGCCAAAATAAACGACTCAGGTAGCAAAATTTTGTATTTAAGCTATTTCGCAGCCGAAGGATATATGAGTTCTAATTTAAAATGGACAAAGCCAAACAGATTGATCGTATGTGGCAGCACTAACGAAGAAAGCTTTCCGGTAACTGATGATGCTATAAGTAAAATAGGTCAAGGCATGCAGGATTGCTTTATATCGGTATTCAATTCTGATAATATGACTTTAGAATACTCTACCCTGTTGGGAGGAAGTGAAGCCGAGCATGTCATGTCAGCGAATTTTCTTAATAAAGATACTATTGTAATTGGAGGAACAACAAGTTCTGCCGATTTTCCACTTACAGAAAACGCTTTGTATTCAGAGTACCCAGTTTGCGAGAAGACTTTTAATTCCACTTTTTTTGCTCGCAAAAAATCTTTTGTCTCTGTAATAGATATTAAAAATAGTAAACTCCTTTATTCAACTTACTTTGGCTCATGTTTTCTATTTAATATCTACCCTGACAAATTTGGAAATATCAGTTTTGTTGCCGAAGCAGGACAGCGCGCAGAAGCAGGAATTACAGGATTTCCTGTATCCAGAAATGCCATTATGGAACCTCCTACTTATACTATGGTAGGCCGATTAGTTATAGATGAACCTATTGATGATGCCATTCTTGAAAGTTATGTAGGTGAATATGAACTGCGAGCAGGAGTTACTTTTACTGTTACTAAAGAAGGTAAGCAATTGAAAGTTCAGGTAACCGGTCAAGATCCATTTGAAATTTATCCTGAATCTGAAAATGTTTTTTATTTAACAATAACAGAAGCTCAAATAACATTTAATTCAAAAGATGACGGACAAGTGGAAAGCATGACATTCTTACAAAACGGACGAGAAACGATAATACTTAAATTAGCAGATTAATAATAAAAAGGAGTATCGATTATGAATATAGAATTAATCAAACACATTAGATTGATCTCAATTGCACTTTTAGTGATATTTATTCAAACCGTTGCTAATGCCCAAACAATTTTTGAAACAATCAGAAATGACAATTATGTAAAAGCAGAACAGATGATTCATGAAAATAAAGGATTGGTAGATTCTATAAATAGTGGATATTCACCTCTATTATATGCATCTGTTTTAGGTAAGGATAGTATTGTTAATCTTTTATTGCAAAATGGAGCTAATATCAATTACAAAAATTCAGGAAATGGTTGGGAAGCTGTCCATTATACTGTTGCTGCAAACAAGATATCCACCCTTCGTTTATTGATAGACAATGGTGCAAATCTGAATAATTTGACTAATGATAATAAAACGGCTCTGCACTTGGCTACATACTATAGTCATTACGATTTATGTTCCTTCCTGGTTGCCAATAAATGTAAATTAAATGGGCAGGATACAAGTGGCAATACAGCATTGCATACTGCTATTGAATTAAAGTCAGACCGTATAAGCAAATTCCTAATTAACGCTGGAGCAGATTTTAATTTGCCTACAAATAAAAAGAAATCAGCTATAATCCTTGCAATAGAAAATAATAGTCATGAAATAGTTGATCTATTACAGCAAAAAGGAGCTGAGCTACCAAAAGATAAAGAACTAATGAATGAACTTCTGCATTCAGCAGTTTTAAATGGATTTCAAGATATTTTAGAAGAACTTGTGATGAAAGGAGCTGATCTTACAAGCCTTGATAATAAAGGCAGAAATTTATTACATAATGCTGCCATAAGTGGGAATCTGGCCTGGGTAACTAAGCTTGTTGATATGGGGTGGAATATTAATAAAACTGATTATACAAACAGAACAGCTGCTACATTGGCAAACGATTGGGGATATAGTGATGTAGCAAAGTTTTTAAAAACAAATGGAGGAGTGCTTTCCAAACCTAATATTGTTGAGATTACCGGTGCGGCTAAATCGGAGATCAAAGTTACATATATAGCAAATATGGGGTTCCTGGTTTCATCAGCTTCAAAAACCGTCATGATTGATGCTCTTTTCGGAACTTCAAGTTCATATTTATATCCATCGACAGTAGTTCTTGATAAAATTAATAAATTAAATAAGCCTTTTGAATCAGTTGATCTTATGCTGTTAACCCATACACATCCCGATCATTTTTCAGCTCCTATGGTTGCAGAGTATTTAATGAAAAACAGTAGTGTAGAAGTTATTTGTAATCAATCAGCTTTATTAGAGTTAAATGAAATTGAAAATTGCACAGTTGATACTTCACGTATAGTCGGACTAACTCCAGATTTGTATAAATCAATTGATACCACAGTGAATAATATTGATGTGAAAATTTTAAGGTTAAGACATACTGGTGATAATGGACGAACTGAAAATTTAGGTTTTCTATTCAATTTGGATGGTGTAAAAATATTGCATGTTGGAGATGCCACTGGAAGGGTTTCGGAACAAGCTGATGTAAGTGGAATTGAGGAGTTTGATTCATTAGGTTTTAAAAATTTGGATATAGATATAGCTATTCTTAATAGAGGTTCGCTCTGGGGAGAAGATGCTCCGGGAATAGAGATTATTAAGAAGTATATTAAACCGAAGCACATTATTTTAGGTCACTTTTCAATAGGTAACAAAGATGGAGAGGACGAGGTTTATCAGACTATAGAGAAACTTAAAGATAGTTTGCCAGGTGTTACAATTCTTGAAGAATCAATGCAAAACATTATTATTAATAAAAGTTAAAACAATAATTAAAAATTGGAGAATATCAAATGAAAAAAAAAACAGTAATATTTTTTGCAATAATTGTTATTTCATTTTTACTTATAATGACAAGTTGCAGCGATGATTCAACCGGACCGAATGACTCAACAGTCCCTGAAATTCAATTAACTTATCCGACCAATGATTTAGTATTACCTCAAGCCGAGGAAATACTAATAACAGCCGAAGCAACTGACAATGAAGCAGTGAAGAAAGTGATTTTCTATATTGGCGAACAACAATATGAGGATATTTCATCACCATATTCCTATAGTTGGAACACAATCGGATTATCCGGTACAGTTAATTTGTATGTAAAAGCAATTGATACAAGCGACAATGAAACAAGAACGGATATAATCTCAGTGTCGATTGAATCCAGAGAAATGATTTTTGTTCAAGGTGGGACATTTAGCATGGGCGACCATTTTAATGAAGGAGACAGTGATGAACTGCCGCTTCACGATGTAACTGTCAGTAATTTTTATATGGGAAAGTGTGAGGTTACTCAAGGAGAATGGGAAAGTGTAATGGGTTCTAATCCATCTCATGATTATGGAGTTGGACCAAATTATCCTGTTTATTATGTTTCTTGGTATTCCGTTGTAGAGTATTGTAATGCATTGAGCAATTCACAAGGATTAGATCCTTGTTATACAATAAATGGGACTGATATAAGTTGGGACTTCAGTAAAAATGGTTATAGACTGCCAACCGAAGCCGAGTGGGAATATGCTGCAAGGGGTGGAGTAAATCATACTGATAATTATAAATACAGCGGTACAACAGATAATTTAGGAGATTATGCCTGGTATGATTCAAATTCTGGTCCAACTACTCACGAGGTTGGTACAAAATTACCGAATCAGTTAGGAATTTATGATATGAGTGGTAATTTATGGGAATGGTGTTGGGATTGGTATAGTGGCTATACTGCTGATGCTCAAACAAATCCATTGGGTCCTGAATCAGGTATCGAACGAATCAGGCGTGGAGGCAATTGGGGGTACGATGCCTACAACTGCCGTGTTTCAAATCGATACGACTATGATCCGAGTACCGCAAGCCTTATCAATGGGTTCCGTCTTACGAGGACAGCGGAATAATTCTTCGGCTTCTATGGTATAATATCAGATATTTATTAAAGATTAAAATAAAAGAAAGGATTTAACTAATATGAAATATCTATCGAAACGAAATAATTGGTTACTCAGTATTGTAGCTCTACTGATATTACCATTAATATTATATCCATTTATTAGTAATGATGCAAATGCTCAAAATAAACCGGAGGCGAAAAAATTGAATTATTTAGATAAAGAATTAGATAAAATAATTCAAGATAAGAAAGCTGTGGGAATGATTGCTGCGGTAATTTCGAGTGATGGAATCATTGAAATTGGTTCTGCAGGGGTTCGTAAAGCTGGTACTTCAGTTGCTATGACCGATAAAGATCTTGTTCATCTTGGATCGTGCTCAAAAGCTATGACAGCTACAATGCTTGCAACTCTGGTAAAAGATGGTAAATTAAGTTGGGATATGAAATTGACAGAAGCCATCCCCGAACTAAAAAATAATATCCACGATGGTTTTAAAAATATAACACTTTGGCAATTACTTACTCATCGTGCAGGTCTTCCTAAAAATCCAATTGACGAGTTAGCACATACCGATTTAGAGATCAAAGAAAGACGACTTGCTTTATTGAAGGATAATATAATCTTTGCTCCATCTAACACTGTTGGAGAATGGCATTATTCTAACTTTGGTTACATTATAGCTGCTTGTATGGCTGAACAAGTTACTGGTTTAAGCTGGGAGATTTTAATCAAAGAACGTTTGTTTGAGCCACTTGGAATGACAACTGCTGGCATTGGAGACCCTCTTAAGGATAATTCAATAGATCAACCTTGGGGTCATAAAAAATCATGGATTGGAAATAAATGGAAACCTAGTAGAGCATATTATAATGAAGCTATAAGTCCTGCGGGTAGGGTTCATTGCAGTGTAGAAGACTGGGCTAAATTTATTTCACTTCAATTGCCTGGTGAGAACGCCTTTCTTGATAGAGCAACTTTAAATAAATTAATTGAACCCATTGATTTTTACGCAGCTGGATGGGTAGTATTCCAAGAGACTGAACAGCCATGGGCAAAAGGAATAGTGCTGGTTCATGGAGGAAGTAATGAGATATGGTATGCTGCAGTTATGGTCGCACCTGCAATAGATAGAGCTTATGTTGTAGTTACCAATTCGTGTGATTTTGGAGTTACTGATCGTATTTGCGTTGAAATGACTAACAAGATAGCGAAAATGGATCAAAAATTATAAATAAGAGGAAATAGAAATGAAAAAATTACTGCTTATAATGTTAATGGCTCTAGTCTATGTAAGTTGTACCCAAATAGAGAAGAGTTTTTTAGAAACAAAAGAGGCCTATTTCGGACTTACACCACCGGGATTAATTCCTGAAGTATTTGCACCCGGTATCGTTTCCGATTCCACCTGGGCAGAACATTGCCAGGTAGCGATCTCTCCACAGGGAGATGAAATCTTTTGGTCGGCATGGACAGGGAAATACAAATCAGAAGATGGTTCAAAAAATACTGAGCAGCTATTTCACTCGAAATTGGAAAACGGAAAATGGACAAAGCCTGCATTGGCAGAGTTTACGAAAAATAATATACACGGATTAAATGGGGGACCTGTATTTTCCCCTGATGGAAAAAGAATTTTCTTTTATCAGGTAAAAAGTCCATGGATGACATCAGCGATGAATACGTATTATGTTGAAAAAAAGAACGGTAAATGGAGCAAAGAACCAATAAATGTAGGTCAACCATATAATTCTGAAGGTCAAAACTATACTCCTGTATTTACAAAAAAAGGCCATGCTTACAAAAATTCAGATCAAATAATTAAGTATCAATATGAAGATCACAAATTTACCGTTAAAGATACCATAGTCATAAATAAAGATTTTCGACCAGCCTGGAACATTTACGTATCTCCTATGGAAGACTATGTTATTTTTGCAGCTATGCAGGCAGAAGGTTTTGGAGATATTGATCTATACATCAGTTTTAAAACCCAGGATAATAGTTGGGGATATCCAATTAATATGGGAGATAAAATTAATACTGAACTAAGAGAGCGTTTTCCTACTGTGTCTCCCGATGGAAAATATATATTCTTTATGCGACATACACCCGGGCAGGATTTCTTCTGGGTTTCAACTGATATAATCGAAGAACTTAAAAAACAAAATGATAGATAGTAAAATGAATAAACTACTATTTATATTGCTAATAGCACTATGCTTTGTTAGCTGTACTCAAATAGAGAAGAGTTTTCTAGAAACAACAGATGCCTATTTCGGACTTACACCACCGGGATTAATTCCCGAAGTATTTGCCCCCGGCATTGTTTCCGATTCCACTTGGCAAGAACATTGCCAGGTTGCTATTTCACCCAAAGGAGATGAGATCTATTGGTCGAGGTTTTCAAGTGATGTTTCTGAACAAATCTATTTCTCTAAATTTATAAATTACAATTGGACAAAACCGAAATTAGCAGATTTTGTAAAGGATGATTTAACACATTTGCATGGTCAGCCAACTCTCTCTCCTGATGGCAAGAAAATATTCTTCTATTCCAGAAATCGTCCTGGTGGTTATGGGTATATTGATACCTGGTATGCCAAACGAAAGGATAATGAATGGAGCAAACCCATCAATGCAGGGCATCCTTTTAACAGCGATGGTGATGACAGACCTCCAATCATAACAGATAAAGGGAATGCCTATACCATGGGCAGAAACTTTGCAGAGAATAAAATCGATTTCCTCAGATTTAACTATACCGATGGTAAATTTCACTCTCCATCTACAGTCAGTATCAATAAAAATACTCCATATTGGTGGCCTTTGTATGTTTCTCAAGATGAAAGTTATATCATTTTTCCTTCTGCGCTGAAAGGTGGATTTGGTAGACTTGACCTTTATCTTTGTTTTAAGGATGAGAATGACACCTGGGGAAAGCCGCTAAACCTCGGTCCAGATATAAACACGAAAACATCGGAAAGATTCCCGATTGTTTCTCCTGATGGCAAATACTTGTTTTTTATGCGACATACAGAATCTTGGGACATATTCTGGGTTTCTACTGACATAATTAAAGAATTAAAAATACAAAATGAACGGAAGTAAAATGAAAAAAATATTAATCACTATAATATTATTCACTGCGATATCTATATCTTTTGCTCAAACAATAGTCTGGAAAGAATTAGCCTCTCTTCCGGAAGGTTATTATTCTGGTGAAGCCGTCAGCCTGAACAATGAGATATATTTTGTGACAGGACGTAATGACAAGGCTCTACCTCCATTTTTTTACAAATTCATTCCAAAAAAGAATCAGTGGGTAAAACTGGCAGACATCCCGAAGCCTGCGATGAATCTGGCATTAGCGGCTGTTAATGGGAAAATTTATGCCATAGGCGGCGACCTGTTTCAAGATGCTAACCGAGAGTACAACCCTCAAACTGATACATGGAGATTATTAGAACCAATGCCAACTGCCAGGCAACACATTGATTGTGGTGTATCAGGCAGTGATATTTTTATTATGGGTGGCCTGACTTCCTGGAAAAATATCACTAAAATAAATGAAGCATATAATGTTCTGTCCAATTCCTGGTCGGAGAAAGCAGCTATTCCTTCTTTAAGAAACAATGCTGCAGTTGTAACCTTGGATTCTCTGATTTATGTAATTGGTGGAGCTGGGACTAAGGAGAATATCTGGGGTGATATATTAACAGTTGAAACTTATAATATTAACTCAAATAAATGGGAGCAGAAGAACGATCTACCATTATTACTGTTCAAACCGGGAGCTGTAGTAGTAAATAATGAGATTATTATTTTGGGTGGGCAGACTATTATAAATGGCAAAGATGATTGTTCAAAGAAGGTTTTTATTTATAAATCTAAAATGGATGAATGGGTAGAAACAACTCCATTACCTGCAAAAAACGTGTTTTTTGGATGCACAACCATAGAAAATAAAATTTATCTAATTGGTGGAACCGTCGGTGGTAATCCGAATTGGGAGTCCTATCCTACAGTTTATGAAGGAGAGATGATTTCGGATGAAACAAAAAACTAAAAAGATACATAAAAGATGAAAAATAATAAAATGACGAAATTTTCACTTGTTAATCTAATAATATTCACTATTTTGATCAGCATTAGTTTATATAGCCAAGACAATACCGATGACCAGAAATCCTTTGCTGATTTTAAATTGAATGATCAGTATACGGATAAAAAAAGTACAGTTCAAGTTGCTCTTGAAGATTTGGATAATGATGGCGACCTGGATGCGGTTTGTTCAAATATGGGCTATAATAACAGCCAGGTGTTATTTAATGATGGAAAAGGAAATTTTACAGATTCCGGGCAGGAATTAACGCAACAAGGTCATGGGGTTGGGGTTGATGACTTAAACGGTGACGGTACTCCTGATATTTTCATTACCTGTGCAGGTTATAAAACCGGAAATGAAAAAAAATATAATAATAAACCCAGTAAAATATATTTCAATAATGGTAAAGGTCAATTTCAGGATAGTGGACAGATCCTAGGAGATAAAGATTTAAGCGGGAACGCTGTACAACTGTTAGATGCAGATTTGGATGGAGATATTGATGTTGTTGTCGAATATAATCAAAATCCTGACATTTTATATATAAACAATGGAAAAGGGTATTTTACAAAAAGCGATATTATGATTCCTGAGAATCCACTATTTTTAGATATTGATGCTGATGGAGATATGGATATTTTCTGCAGACAATTTGGCCGTGGGTTTAAAATACTAATGAATTATGAGGGGCGGTTTAGAGAATACTGGACAATGATAGATACAATGATAGTTAATGGTGCAGCTTCTTTTGGTGATTTTGATAATGACAAGGACTTGGATATTGTGTTTACTAATGGTAACCGTAATTATAATTCACCTTCAAAAGTATTGTTAAACGATGGTAATGGTATGTTCAAAGATAGTGGGCAAAAGCTATCTCGCTCAATTTTTGGTAGAGTATGTGTAGGAGACTTAAATGGTGACAAGACTCTCGATTTGTTAATTACAAATCTGGGAGAGGCCAGCGTAGTTTGGAGTAATGATGGCAAGGGTAATTTTACAATAACTAATTCAATAATTGGAACTCTAAGTCCTTTTCAGCGTCCGGTAATAAAGGATCTTGATAAGGACGGATACAATGATGTATTTATTGCAAATTTTGATGGTGGTTCCAATCAATATTCCAATGAAATATGGTTAAATCAAAAAAAAAGTAATGATACAAGATAAGGATTAATAAGGTGAATGCATCAAATGGATTTACTTCATATTATCAACTCAATTAATCGAAATGTATTCAATATTTCATCACTGGGATTTGTGAACAAAGTTCTGATAATATCCACTTGCCTCCACCAAGTACACATAAAGCCGCTCATAGAGCGGCTTTATGTGTTATTAACGGTGTAATAATTACGCCTTCAACTCCGTCATCTTATCCACAAATTTTTCCCGTTCCCATTTGTTTCGTAAAGCTCGGTTGACTCTTGTTAAAACATCATCTGCATCGAAAGGTTTAGTAATATAATCAACAGCACCCAGCCCAATCCCTTTTTTAATATCTTTCTGTTCAGCCTTGCTGGTAATAAAAATAACAGGAACATTGCGGACTTTGGAATTATGATTAAAATATTGTTTCAATTCAAATCCACTGAGAACCGGCATCATAACATCAAGAAGGATCAAATCATATTCTGTTCCAGATTCTACAGCAGCTAGAGCTTTCTTTCCATTAATAGCAACATAGCATTGAAAATCTTTAAGAAGTTCCACCAACATATGAACATTAGCAGGTGAATCTTCCACAATTAATATTTTTGGCTTTTCAATATCATTCATAAATCCTCCTATTATGTTAAAATTTCTTCAACTTTATTTAATATCACATCCGGTTCAAAGGGTTTGGGAATGTAACCAACTGCTCCCATATCCATACCTTTTTTTATGTTTTCTTCTGAATCCAGAGCAGAAAGAAGAATAACAGGAATTTGTTTAGTGTCTTCATTGTTTTGTAATTCCTGCAGCACTTCGAATCCATCCATAATCGGCATTAGAATATCTAGAAGAATCAAGTCAGGGTGAGGATTCATGCCGGCAATTTTAAGGGCAATCTTGCCATTTGGAACTGCTTTAAGATTATAATCGTTACTTAACAAACCTTTTAACACGTCCAGGTTTTCCGGTGCATCATCCACCAGTAATAATGTTTTTCTTTCAGACAATTTCTACACTCCTTAATCTACAAAATATGTTTTGAATTCTCTATCAATTCCCTTCATTTGAACTTGATCATGGGAAGTACAATTTATAGTGTCTTTGATCATTTCGTAAGTTGTTTCGGAAAATAATATCCTGCCCGGTTTACTATTCGATTCCAGACGTGATGCCAGATTAACTTCTTTGCCGATGATGGTGTAATCCATGCGATCGTCACTGCCAAAATTACCAATAGTACACATTCCCGTATTTATCCCCCCGCGTATATTCACTCCAATTTCTTTAGCTTTCTCTATCATTTCTTGAGCCATTTTGATGCAGTTCAAAGCATCAATTTCAATTCTGGAGGAAATGGGATCGCCATAGAATACCATCACCGCATCTCCGAAAAATTTATCGAGTGTTCCTTTGTGCTTTATCGTGATTATCGCCATTTCATTCAAATAACCGTTCAACCATTTGGTTAATTCGTGATGATCCATACTTTCTGCTGTGTTTGTGAAACTGACAATATCTGTAAAGCAGACAGAAAGCACTTTTCTGTATGATTCGATCTTTACATCTTTTTCACCTGAAAATATTGAATCATAAACAGTAGGAGAAAGGTATTTACCAAGTTTTCTCGAAAGGTTTTCAAGTTTTTCCCGCATTGCTTTCAATTTGAGATGAGTTTTGATACGCGCCTGCAGTTCATTGGGATTAAAGGGTTTGGTGACATAACCCACTCCCCCGGCTGCAAATCCTTTAGCTATACTTTCTGCATCAGTTTTGCCAGTGAGAAAGATTATCGGAATTTGGTTTGTATACGGACGTGTCTGCAACTCTCTGGCAACTTCAAATCCGCTCATACCAGTCATCACAACAAGCAGGATAAGATCGGGATAAGGTTCTGATTGTGCAATTTTAAGAGCTATCATTCCATTTGTGGCAACCTTGATCTATTAATCTTCTTCCAAAAGTCCTTTAGCAACATCGATGTTTGTAGGAGTATCCACAATTAAAATTGTTTCTCTTTCCATTCAAAATCCTTCCTTATTCTACCTATCTTCCCAGCACTTTCTTACTAATCTGCATACTGCTCTTTCACTTTCAGAATTTCTGGCAAGACATTCACAAAAGCTTTCACAATGCGTGGATCAAATTGTTCACCACTTTCTCTTTCGATCAAACCGACTGCATCTTCAATAGTCCAGGCTTTTTTATAAGGTCTTTCACTGGTAAGTGCATCAAATACATCAGCAACAGCAGCGATCCTGCCAATAAGTGGAATATCTTCGCCTTTTGTACCATTCGGATATCCTCTACCATTCCATTTTTCGTGATGCGAATTTGCAGCGTCATTGGCAAGTTTTAACAATTCAGAGGAATGTTCTCCCATTATCATTACTCCATACTCGGGATGCTGCTTAATAATATCAAATTCTTCATTAGTAAGTTTACCTGGCTTCAAAAGTACATTATCTGGAATTCCTATCTTACCTATATCATGCATGGGAGATGCGTTCAAAATAAGTTCAGCCTGTTCATCATCCAAACCAATTTCTTTAGCAATTAGTTGAGAATATTTGCTCATTCGAATCACGTGCATACCGGTTTCATTATCGCGATATTCAGCCGCTCTACCAAGCCGTCGAATAATCTCCAATCGTGTATCATCCAGCTCTTGTGTGCGCTCTTTTACCAGAGATTCCAGAGTCCGACTTTGATCGTAGATGGCCAGCTGTGTTTTAACACGCGCCAGAACAATGGGAGGGCTGACAGGTTTGGTGATGTAATCAACTGCACCCACTTCAAATCCGCGTGCTTCATCGACGATCTGGTTTTTGGCAGTTACGAAAATGACTGGAATTTTCTGAGTTTCCATGTTAGCTTTTAATGCTTCACACACTTCATAACCATCCATGCCCGGCATCATGATATCCAGAAGGATTATATCAGGCTTCATTTTCTGAGCGATCTTGAGAGCCATCATTCCATTGATTGCAACTTTCACATCATATTCTTCATTCAAGATACCATTCAATACATCGATATTTTCAGGTGTGTCATCCACTACCAGAATGGATTGTTTAGACATAAACTTTTCCTCCCGAATTCACTACTTAAAATCGATACTAATTTTGTCCAATAATTCAATAGCTTCATCAAATTCATAACCATCTATCCGTGTTTGCATTGTTTCCATTTGCTGGTCATAACCATGGCCGTTCAGCATGCTCTTTAATTTTTCAAAACTTTCAGTTGCTTCCGTACTGTATTGTTCCAGATCATTTTTCAGATCAGCTATCACCTGTTTCACATCTTCCAGATTCAATTCCAGAGTTTCTGCAGCTGCTTCTGTTTTCTTTTGCTCCTGTTGGAAAATATCGATAGCTTCGATAAGAGGATTCAATAATTCAATTACATTATTCAGAGTTTTGTTTATGGCATCAGAATCTTCAATTCCATCATGTAATAGATATTCCAGGACCTTAGCTGCATCAAACAAATCGGTTGCACCAAGGTTACCAGCCACGCCTTTTATCGTGTGCGCTGTTCGTACAGCCAGTTCCTGATCTTTATCTTTCACAGCTTTTAAAACTTCTTCAGCAAAATTGCGATTGTTTTCGCTGAACTGCATCAAGATCTTCAAATATAATTTCTTATTTCCTGCTACTCTTTTTAAACTATTTTCAATATCTAAGCCAGGTATATCTGGCAGTACAACTTCAGCTGGTTCATCGGTTTTCTTTACTTCTGCACCGCTCTGTCGCAGTTTGATCTTTTCTGCATCTGCCCAATGGATCAGGGTTTTGTATAATTGTTCCACATCGATAGGTTTGGTAACGTAGGCATTCATACCGATACCCAGAACTTTTTCTTCTACACCGCTCATGGCATCTGCAGTCATTGCTACAATTGGCAGCCAATCGAAATCTTTGTTGGCTCGAATAGTTTTAGCAGCTGTGTAGCCATCCATCACCGGCATCTGAAGGTCCATTAATATCAAATCATATTTGTCGGGATTTGCAAACACTTTTTCTACTCCGATTTTACCATCATCGGCAACGTCTACAACGAAGCCTTCGCTTTCCAACAATTCAACTGCAACCTGCTGGTTGATCTCGTTGTCTTCTACCAGCAGCAGGCTGGCACCACGAATTGCATCAAGCTCATCAGTATTCTTTTGTTTTTTATCATCTTTTCTATCAGAAGCGATAGTTTCACCAAAGGCTTCTACAACAGTATCCAAAAGCAGCGATTGGCTTACTGGCTTGATGAGAAAACCATCTAAGCCGATTTTTTCAGCTCGGTTCAGGATCTCTTCCCGTCCATAGCTGGTAACCATTATTATCTTGGGTTTTGGTTTAATCTTAGGATCGTTTTTGATGCGAGTAGCCGCTTCCAGACCATCCATTATTGGCATCTTCCAATCCATAAAAACAGTTTGGATGGTATGATCTTTCTGTAGGATCTCTATAGCTTTCTTGCCGTTATTGGCTGTCTGCACTTTAAAACTGAAGTCATGACAATAATCCGTCATTACTTCCAGCACAGTTACATTATCATCCACGATCAGTACATTCATATTATTCAGTACTTCCGGAATTACCCGCATCTTTTCTTTCGTTTTGGCAGAGAGGCCAAAACGTGCTGTGAAATGGAATGTACTTCCTTCTCCCGGCACACTATCCACGCCAATTTCGCCACACATTAATTCTGTCAGTTTTTTACTGATAGTAAGACCAAGTCCGGTTCCACCGTATTTTCTAGTGGTAGATGCATCTGCCTGCGAGAAAGATTGGAATAACTTGCCTTTTTGCTCTTCAGTTAACCCGATACCGGTATCTTTTACAGAGAATTTGATAAAAGCTTCTTTATCAGTTAATTCTATTTTCTCTGTTTTCACTTCAACCTCACCTTTTTCGGTGAATTTGATAGCATTCGTGGAAAGATTGATGAGCACTTGTCCTAACCGGAGCGGGTCTCCAACAAGATATGTGGGAACATCCGAATGTTTTGAAATGATCAATTCCAGGTCTTTCTGCTGGGCTTTCACGCTCATCATATTGGAAAGGTTATCCAGCACATCATTCAGATTAAAGTCGATCATTTCCATATCTATCTTGCCGGCTTCGATCTTGGAGAAATCCAGAATATCATTGATAATTCCCAGCAAATTCTGAGCAGATCGCTCGATCTTTTTGGCATAATCAAACTGCTTGGAAGTGAGTTCTGTTTTCTGTAGCAAATAATTCATACCCATTATTGCATTCATTGGTGTACGAATTTCATGGCTCATATTGGCCAGGAAATCACCTTTGGCCTGAGTTGCAGTTTCCGCAATTATTTTAGCTTTTTTAAGTTCTTTTTCTGTTTTTTTCCTTTCTGAAATCTCTTGATCAATAATCCTTTTTTGCTTGCGTATTAACTGAAACCTATTATAAAAATAAGCAAGAAATGCTAACAAAAGTATTACACCAATTATCAAAACCAGTTGCTGAGTTTTTGATTTTTGAAGTTTTAGCTCTTGTTCGTTTTGCAATTTAACAAAGGCTAAACTATCGACTATGGCTTGTTTTTCATAAGCATATTTATATTCTTGCCTGATTATTTCATCTTTATTTCTTTCACTCAAAAGACTATCTCGTGTAACAATGTACAATTCGTACATCTCTAAAGCCTGTTTGTACTTACCCAATGCTTTATAATTATCATAAAGCTCTTTCGCCGTTTCTTCAGTCGAAACAAGAGATTTTATTGTTTTTGAGAGGGAAAGTGATCGTTGGTTATAATTGATTGCATTTTCATAATCGCCTTTTGAATGGTAAACATGTCCAATTGATCTTAGTGATCTGGCAATAAGCTCCTTATCTTCAATTTCTTCGCTGATTTTTAGAGACTTATTTAAACATTCCAAGGCTTTGGAGTAATTACCGTTGTACTCCTGACACATTCCGATATTGATGAGTGTGCTGGGTAAGTCTTTCTTATAGCCAAGTTCAGTTTTAATTACTAAGCTTTTATTGAAATAGTCGGCGGCTTTTTCGTAGTCCTTTTTATCTTTGTATGCTGTCCCGATATTATTTAGTGCTTTTGCCTGACCTCCTAAATCGTTTTTTTCTTCCGATATGGCCAAACTCTGTCTGGTATAACTTAAACCATTTTCAGGATCATCCTGGTAAATGTAAATGATACCAATATTACGTAATATTGTGATTTGTAAATCACTGTTGCCTATTTCTTCAGCAATTTTCAAACTTCGTGTAAGGTAATCTATTGCTTCAGCATAATCGCCAAGTAGCATTTGAAGAATACCTATATTCATCTGCGCTACAGCAATTCCTTCCTTGTTACCTGCATTCTCGGCTATTTTCATACTTCGATTGTAATTTTCCAATGCTTTGGGGTATTCATTCATAGACTCAAATGCAATACCCATAATGATAAGAGTTCCACTCATTTTCTCACTATCACCGAGATGTTCAGCAAATTCATATTCCTTCTGAGCGTATAAGATTATACTATCTGTCTGTGATAATTGATAATATTCCTGGGCAATATTGTCTATGCTAAAGAGTCGAGTTGAATCTGGTTGGTTCAGATCATTCCATATGGCTTTCAGAGAGTCTATATTTGTTTGGGAGAAAACATTCAGAACGATGCCGAGGAATAAAAAAAGACATATTCTTTTCTTCATTAGGTTTCCTTTCAAAAATCCATTTTTTTACTGCCAGAGTGCTTTTTATTTTACACCCTTTATAGCCTTATCTTTTCTATTCAATATTCCTAAGAATATCCGTTACGATCAGATAATTAGAGTTGTTTATGTCAATTTTTCTTTCAAAAACCATGCATACTCCCTTTTTTTCAGTCGAACTTGAATTTCAACAATAATTGTTGTAATTCGCTTCATTTTAACAACTCAATTAATCGAAATGTCTGCAATATTTCATCACTGGGATTCAAGAACAAAGTTCTGATAATGTCCACTTGACTCCACCAGATATAACAAAAGCCATTTCCCAATTAGAGAAATGGCTTTTAGTTTTTATTAATAACTATTCTACTTCTTTCTTTTTAATTTCGCCAAAATTCAAAATAAGATTAAGAATAATACCAACAACAGCGGCAAGACCTAAACCTACTAAATGGAAGTTGCCAACAGTAAATTCAGCGCCACCTAATCCCAGAACAAGCATTGCAGCAGAGATCATAAGAATCTTTGCATTAGTAAAATCTACTTTGTTATCAACCATGTTCTTGATACCGATAGATGAGATCATACCGAATAGAAGAATAGAAATTCCACCGATAACAGGACTGGGAATTGTTCCAATGATCGAGGTAAATTTAGGTACAAAAGAAAGAATTATTGCAAATACAGCAGCGATTCTCATGATGACTGGATTGAAAACTCCAGTTAGAGCAACAGCACCAGTATTTTCGCTATAAGTTGTATTAGCAGGTCCACCGATCATAGCAGAAAGAGATGTGGCGAGTCCGTCACCCAATAATGTTCTATGAATACCAGGTTCTTTAATAAAGTCTTTTCCAACCACATTACCAATAGCGAGAACATCACCAAAGTGTTCAACAATAGTAACAATTGCGATAGGTACTATTATTGAAATTGAGCGTGTTGAAAATACAGGTAATGAGAATTTTGGAAGACCAAACCAGGCAGCTTCTTTCACTGCTGTAAAATCTACAATTCCAAGAATTATAGACAATACATACCCTGAAATAAGAGCAATAAGAACTGGAAGCATAGATAATAATTTTGCTCCTACTTTTTCAAAGAATACTTTAACAAATACTGCTACTGCAAAAGTAAATAAAGCTACAAACCAGCAGCCATTTACGCCTATTGATTCTACTATGCCAGCTGCAAATGAACCATTAGCATTTTGAATTGCGACAGGAGCCAATATCAAACCGATAAGAATAATTATTGGACCTGTAACAAATGGTGGCAGGATCTTATGCAATATTCGAACATCAATGAATTTAAAAATAATAGCTACAACCACATACAACAGACCAGCGATTACAATACCACCTAATGCTTCTGCTAGAGATCCACCATTAGCAGTTGCTACTGCTATAATACCAGGAATAAAAGCAAAAGATGAACCTAAGAAAACAGGTACTTCAAATTTTGTGAGTACATGAAATAAAAGTGTACCTATACCTGCTGCGAAAAGTGTTACGCCTACATCCAGCCCTGTAATTAGGGGAACTAAGACAGTAGCACCGAACATTACGAACATGTGCTGAAAACCAAGAACAAAATTTTTACTGTTGAGATCTTTCATAAAAACTCCTTGTTATTGTTTACACATCAATCTAATGAATATCATTCATTAGAACCCTATTTGCTAAATTCATATTACGATTATCACAAAAAGAAATTATTTATAGTTCAATGGCAAGAAAAAAGTTTCTGAGGATAAATTTTCAATTATACTGATCATTGAATTAACCTGAATAATGTTTCATCTTTATTGTAATATCCTGCAAATTGAAATCCAATTGGCATCTGTTCAATAAATCCAAAAGGAATAGATAATGTAGGAAGCCCAGCGTATGTCCAGGGAAGATTCATGATCGGATCTCCTGTAGAATTCAATCCTTTAGGAGCAGTAGTAGGGGCAGAAGGAGAGATCCAAAGATCAATCCCGTTCTTTTCCCCAAGTTGTTCCATTTCTTTGCGAAACATTGTTCTACCTTGTTGTGCATCTTTCACAACTCTACTTGAAACGCACATACCTTTTTCAATCAGATCAATAGATGCACGATGATATTTGTTTCTGTATTGTTTAATCCAGTCTTTGTGAACTTCTGCAAATTCAGCAGCATTCAGTAGTCTGTGTTTTTCATTGATCTCTTCAATATTATTCATGGCAGGGACCGATTTAATTATATAATTCTTTTGTAATAATTCTTCGATGTTTTTATAAAAAACAGATAGAACTTCTGCTGAAGTCTGTTGAAGATATTTCCCTTCCGGTATTCCCAATACAGGTTTTTTTGTAACTTCCAATGAATTATTATCCCAATTTTCAGATAAAATTGAAGCTGTAATTTCACTTCCTTTCAGATCCTGAGTGAAAAAACCTATATGGTCAACAGATCGTGAGAATGGAATTACTCCAGCGGATGAGATTCTGCCATAACTTGGTTTAAATCCGATAATTCCGCAAAAAGAGGCAGGGCGTGAGATTGAACCTATCGTCTGAGTTCCCAAACTTAAAGGACAAAATCCCGCTGCAACTGCTGCCGCAGAACCACTGCTTGATCCACCGGGAGTATGATTTAAGTCATGGGGATTTCCTGTTGGACCTGGATAGAAATAGGCAAACTCTGTTGTTACTGTTTTTCCCATGATCAAAGCACCAGCATTTTTAAGTATTGATACCACTTCAGCTTCATTTCCCTTTAAGGCTTCTGGGGGAAGATCCGATCCTGCTCTTGTCGCGAAACCATTAGTATGGAAAATATCTTTTACCCCGATCGGGATACCAAATAAAACTGGTCTCTCATCAGGATTTGGGAATTTCTGATATAATTGATCTAGATCTTGATGTAAACGTTCTCGTCGATTTGGTTCAGGAAGAAATGCTTTTATTTTTGAATCCCATTTATCCAATTTATCACAAAGGTTATTGATCAATTTTTCCGGAGTTAATTTTCTATTCTGCAGCTGAGAAATAGTTTTAGATAAAGAACACTCAGAAATGAATTTCATCTATATCACACCATCTTCTTTTAATTGTTTCAGTTTCTCCTTGTCAAATCCCAGATACTTACCCAGAATTTCAGATGTGTGTTCACTTAATTCAGGTACAGGATTGCGTTTAAGTTCTTCAGGAATAGACGTCATTTTGATGGGATTTCCCGCAATTTTGATCGTTCCTGCTTTTTCATCATCTACTTCCACGATCATATTTCGGGCGTGTACCTGCTTGTCATTCATAACTTTTTCAATATTGTTTATAAGACAGCTGGGTACGCCATATCCTTCGATGAGTTCAACCCATTCGGAAGCATTTTTAGTTAAGAATAGCTCTTCGAGTAGAGGAATTAAAATTGCTTGATTGTCATTTCTGTCAGCATTAGTTATAAATCTAGTGTCATTTCCCCACTCCTCTTTACCTACTGCACTACAAAATTTCTTCCAGAGATTATCATTCCCAATAGGCAGGATAAAATAATCATCTTTAGCCATAAATGCCTGGAAAGGACTGACAGTAGGATGACGATTACCGATCGGTGTGGGGGATATGCCATCAACTTGATAACGAGCAAGAGCATTTTCCAATATGGCGACCTGGCAATCCAACATTGCTACATCGATCTTTTGTCCTTCACCGGTTTTCTCTTTATGGAAAAGAGCAGTGCAAATCCCAATTGCTGTGAACATACCAGCTGTTATATCGCCAGTAGACATGCCAACTCTGGTAGGAGGAGTTTCCGGCCAGCCGGTAATGCTCATTATACCACCCCTAGCTTGAGCAATAAGATCATATGCAGGTTTTTTTGACTCAGCTCCTGTATGCCCGAAACCGGATGATGCAGCATAGATAAGATCCGGTTTTATCTTCCGTAGCACTTCATAACCCAGACCTAATT
>JAVCCH010000004.1 GCA_030765535.1 Candidatus Tenebribacter davisii | reverse complement strand
CACGCGTCCGCCTGCCGGAAGGGCAGGCTGCCAGCAGCCTGAGCGTGGTTGACCTCCTGGATATCTTTTGGAAAGCCAGCAGCAAAGACATGCCCGCGGAGAAGCGCCAGGCGTTGAACCAGCTTGCTAAGTCCATCATCGAAGAGACCGGCACAGATGATAAATCCTGAATCCAATGCTTGACACCCAGGTTCCTTTTCCGTATAATTGCATACGCATTCCTCGATAGCTCAATTGGCAGAGCGAGCGGCTGTTAACCGCTAGGTTCCTGGTTCGAGTCCAGGTCGAGGAGCTTTTTGCTTAAAATCTTATAAGTGAACTCAATAAAAACTATAAATTTCTTTCCTTTTTCCACTCTAGAAATTGTAGAAATTCTTTGTATTCTTCTGAAAGACGATCTTTTTTCACTCCGTTATCGAACATAGAATCGATACGATTTTTCTTTTCCTCGTCATTAATGTTTGAATAAAACTGATCCGTAACACCTGTGGTAGAGTGCATTACATTCTGGCTAACTGCCTTGTAATCTTCTTGTGTCCTAGAATGTGCTTGCCCGTAATGAATATGCCCATGCCTAAATTTATGCGGAGATCGTATTGGTAACCCATTTTTACTTAACCATTTCTTTAGATTCTTTTGAACAAGACTAACCCGGGTATCTTTTGCTTCCCTACAATCTGTATTGATCTCTCCTGTATCAGGAAGCAATGGAGCGAACCAAAAACCATCTTCAGGCAATACTTTTCTTACTTCTCTATCCCATGCCTTCACAACAACTAGCAGTTCAGATATAGGATAGATCACTGTTTTTGCACTCTTATTGTTCTTTGTATGAACTCCCAGACTCGGATATTGATAAACAAAGCGATTTTCCAAATCGACCGCTTTGATCGTCAAGGTGACGAACGCGCCGACCCTAATACCTGTAAGATACATAAAGACCGCAGCAGCCCGAATTCTCCGCTCCATGGGGCTCACAGCAGGAGCTAAGGCTATATTCATGATCTCTTCGTAATTGACATATTCTTTTGTTTGAGGAATTGCAGTCAATCTTTTTGATCTTATCTTTTTAATCCATGCAATTTTCAAAGATCGGAATCTTCGGTCATGCTCATAAAGCCAAATAAAAAATCGTCTTGCTGCAGCCAATATTTTGTTGATATGCGTAGGAGAAAGCGCTCCGCTCTTTTTGTCCAACCGCGCTGTTCGCATATATTCCGGAAAAGTCGGAATGATTTTTGGAGCTTTAGAGAAATGAATATCGTCTGCCCACTCTAAAACATATCGGATATAAGTTCCCTCGACTTTTAGGGATCCTTGAGATATCTGATCCACATGCAGGCGATCTGCAAGATATGACTTAGTGAGCTTCCAATTCCCCTTGTTTATCATTTCCCTTTCTCTTACAGCTTATTATTCGAGTAACGTTATTTCCACATAATGGGCATTCCGATTGCTGATAAATCAAATTGCCTTTGTTGTTTATTTTTGGATCAATTATTTTCACGATCTTTTTACATGACACGCAATAAGCCTGGTTTGCGTTCAATTTCTTATTTTTGTATATATCTATGACCCAAGCCTTAAAATCCTTGCCATTGATCAAAATATGGCCTATACGGTCTTTTGTGTATGGACATCCCAAAGGTATATAAACTCTATAAATCTGCTGTTTGCTTACCCCGATCTCTTCTGATAATTCTAGAGGCGTGTAAAGCATATTTAACAGCCTTTTGACCTTATTCCTTTGAGAACCGTTCAACCTGCCTTTAAGAATGATCTCGTTATGTTTTCCTGTCATATTCTTATCTTTTCACTACTATTTATTTATCAATTAATACACCTCGGGGGTCAAGTAGAAGCCCTCGGTGCTTCCCTTGAAACTGCTGTCTCTCTTTGCAATCATCAAATATCCTCTTGGTAATCACGAGAGAATATTTTCTTGATCGTTTTCTTCAACCTCTGCATTTTCTTGTTCTTTCCACCAATTTGGTATAAAGGGTGGGGTATAGATTTTCTTAGCAAAATAAGGTAGTCCCATTTCGCCACATTTAGCGACATACTTTGTCACGTAATAGACTGCATTTTCATTTTGTTGAACTAGTTCTACCTTTGCAAACCCAGCTATATAATTCCAATATTTATGAATTGCTCTAAAATTGACTGGTCGATCAATCAGCACATGGAAATGGATTACATCCCTTTTCTGATATTCAATACTTGCAACATATGAGAAATATGAATGACCTACATAATTTGTGTAGTGCTTACCGAATGTCTCTTCGTTTAGCATCCGTATTAAATAATTCAACTTTTTCAGTGCAGTCTCAGGGTAGGTTTCATCTCTGAATGTGAGGGTAAGAAATACACACCATTTCCTCATTGATAACCATTCAGACCAGGTTTTTCTAAGAAGCTTTCTTACTACTCTAGAATCCCATGCATCGGAAGTATTATCAAAATACTGTAAACTGTCACTGCTGAATGGCTCAACCATTTATTTTCCGTATCCATTTCTCGAAAAAACAACTCGCAACGGAACCTCCCCGCCTTGGGGTGGCGGGTTCCCCTCCGTTATGCTCTTTGGTATTTTCTAAATCTGATCTCAACTTAATAAATCCTTTTATCTAATCTCTTACGTTGCGCAAGCAGTCCGTCCTCGTCACCTGCGGGCGGGCTGTTGCGCCCGTTCGCAGTCACTAACCACAAAATGGTTTTCAGTGTTCTCTTTAATTCCTAAATTCTCAGCCAGTTGTACCGAACCAATCATTAGGGCTGTTCTGAAAAATTGCGCCTTTTTCAGTCCTGATTTATTGACCCATGAAAGCATGGATTTTTTAGCCGTTATTGGCAATACAATATTTACCCGGCCGTAGGTTCCTGTTTTTCTAGTAATAATTTTTTCTGTCATATAAACCTCTTCTATCACTTTTTTTCGCCAGCCGCCCGTCCCTCCGTCAGCCTATCACGCTCACGCTCAATATCAAGGCTGCCTAGCTTGTGCCGCTTCGCTCAGCAGCCTTGACAATGAGCCTCCGTGAGCGTGAATGAGTCGGCTGCGGACGGTCGGTTAAGGCTAATGAAAGAAGCGAAAAAATCATGCTTGTAAAGTTCTGAAAAATTGGTATTATTAATGCAGATAGAAAATTAGTGATAATGCAATCTGCGATCTGCACGAGTGAACGTACATATTGTACGGCCATTCGTGCGTTCTGTCAAGTTAATTACAGGAGTTCTTGTTATGGCATTTGAGAAAATTATTGATCTTCTAGCATATAGAGAACCCCGCCCAAATAAATTTACAATATTCCTTGGCAATCAAATCCAAAAAGCCCGCTTAGAAGCAGGCATGAGCCAGGAAGAATTATCGAAATATATTTACAAAAGGCGTGCTACAGTTTCAGATATAGAAAACGGAAAAGGGGAGGTTGATGCTACTACTCTCGCATTACTAGCCCATATTCTAAATAAACCTTTTGGATATTTCTACCCACCATATCTATATAGAGAAATTAAACAAGAAGATTTGTCTCCTTTAGAGAATGAACTACTACTTCATTTTCGTCAAATTGCTGATGATACGCTTTGTAAAGCTGTTATCCAGCAGGTAAAAATTTTCGGTGAATTTGACCCTACAGATCTTGTAATTAACCTGTCCCCTGAAATCGCTGAAAGATTAGAGTGGGAAGATGAAATAATCGAATTTCTCAGTAAACGATCCAAAAAATTAAAGAAAGAATGACCTTATAATTTTAAGATTATAGTTATTAAGATATATTAACGTCTTATAGAAAGGGGAACTTTATGGAATTCTTAGAAGCTTTACTTATAGGATTGTTATCTACTGGAGCAGGATATCTAGGTGGTTTATTAACTCATAAACTAAATGTTAAAAGGGAAAATATCAATGTCACTAGAGAGAGATTATTAAAAGAAATATTTAAAGTAGAAGATTATTTAGAATTACTAGTTGAAATTGGTCATTTAGGCACAAGAATTTTGATGATACATAAAGTAAATGATTCGTATCAGACAAGCCATGTTCAGTTAGGTAATGAACAATCTCAAATTGGAGATGATATAAATTTTATTGAGAATGAAATAGAAAAAGCTAATACTCCAGATAATCTTCAGTTATATAAATCTCGACTTAATGAATTACATTCGCGATTATCTGAAATTGACGATGAATTATCTGGAATACTGTATCAATTAGAACACGAAAGACATGAGCTCGATCAAGGGACAGAAACGCTTGATGACCACATAAAAAGGAATGTAGCAGATGATATTAATACAACTGCACATATTATTGATCCATCAGGTGACCTTATTCAATATTTAGAAGAGCTAACATCAATTTACTCTGATCCAGAAAATCTAGATGATTCTAGTGCAAGAGTAGCAAAATTAAGAGGAAAGGTCGACACAATTCTTAATCAAAAGATTCTGAAAGTAGGATAATTCTCCATATCCCAGTTATTCTTTATTTTTAGACTGATATTTTGTTACCTAATTGAATTCGTCTTCTTATCCGCTCGGTTTTAGAAAGAAAATATCTAATAATTTTTGTTCATAAAAATACACTTTTAATTGAAATAAGTATATTTCTAAATATATCTATCTTTTTTATTAAATAGCCAACATAATCTGATTTGTAAGTTCAGTAACTTAAATAGGAAGGGTAAATAATTATGGATATATTTCAAAGTGAGATTTTTGGTGAAGTAAAAAAACCCGAGGCGTTTGATGAAATAATCAAATACATTAATTCGATAACATCCGATGAATATGACGTATGGATATGGAGAGGGCAAGGAAATATATCTTGGCCTATCCATAGTTCTGCTTTTCGAAGATTGTCATTAGACAACGAGGATGTTACTGAAAAACGAATGCACTATTATGAAGAAGAATTATTGGAACGTGCAACACATAAAGGATATAGATATTTAAATGGAAGGGAATTGACGGATTTTGAATTATTAGCCAGGTTACGACATCACGGTGCCTCCACAAGATTAATTGATGGATCAAGAAATTTATTGATTGGATTATTTTTTTGTATATATGATATACCAGAAGAGACAGGTTTGCTCATTGGTTTTAAAACACACTATCTTGGCGGATATGAGGGAAGACCTGAATTTAAGAATTATGCTGAAAAGATGAATAGTATTAAAGATTACGATTATCCTCAGACTTGGGAGCCATCTGTTACAGATGTTAGGGTGGCTGCACAGCACTCACAATTTCTTTACAGCCGTATATCGAAAAAAAAGACTGGAAGTTTAGAAATTTCAGATATTGAAGATTCTTGTATATGTCTGGCTATTTCACCTGATCTCAAAAGAAGAAGTCTAGATATATTAAATAGAATCTATGATATACGATACATTACACTTTTCCCTGATATTGAGGGTTTTGGTTATGTAAACAGTTATAAGATCAAACGAAGTGAATCTTATCGTTGGTAAAGTTATCTCTCGGTTTACATTTGTGGTTTCAAACATTTAGTGCAACAACATTATTGAAGACCTCGTCAGGCTTATAGAAATTCAAAGCAATGATATAGAATATAAAATGATAAGGGTTTGTTATAGATAGAAACAAATTCACCATGATTAAGGTGACCTGATGGAATAATACTTTTATCCGCTCGGTCACGAGTCCCTTTTCTACAACATGAATTTGTATACCTACAAGAGTCAAACTGCCTTCCGCTAGGTTCCTGGTTCGAGTCCAGGTCGAGGAGCTTTTTGCTTAAATTTGCTTAGTTCTATTCAATAAAATTATTTAATCCCCCTTACTTATTGATCGTACAGAACATTGTTATAACAATAAAAGTTGTACAATAGTAAGGTGTTTCAACGCAACAAAAATATATCAGGAGGGATTATATGTCCGATGATTTCCTTGAAAATCAGAAAGACAAAAGAGACGAATATCTACGTCTCATTATTAATTCACAAAGTAATAAGAAAATAATTGTTGCTGGTCCGGGAACAGGAAAAACGTATACATTTAAACAGCTCTTGAGAGCATCAGGCAATACTAACAACCTCGCACTCACATTTATACGTAAACTGGTTGCAGACATGGAGGAAAGCTTTGGTGATATTGCAGAAGTAAAAACGTTTCATGCTTATTGCAAGAAATTGCTTCATATTAGAAATGGAAGAATTGTTCTTGCTCCTTATTTAACAAAAGTAATTGAGGAAGATGCGGCTTTGCTAGGCTCCCAATTATCAAACTTTGATAATAAATTTCAAACTTTGGATGAAAGCTCACGCGAAATAGCTTTTTACTTAGGACGTGGAGATTATTACGAAGCTGTATCATTTAACGACTCTGTTTATAGATTGTATAGATATGTAAAAAAAGGTGATTTTGAACTGCCGGTATTTAATCAGATAGTGATTGATGAATTTCAAGACTTCAATGCTCTAGAAGTAGCTTTTATTCAAGAGCTTGGAAAAAATAGCCCAATTCTTATTGTTGGAGATGATGATCAAGCGGTTTACATTAACAGAGGCTCATCCCCAGAGCATCTGAGGCAAAAATATAAATCTGGAGAATACGAGAAATTCGAATTGCCGTTCTGTAGTAGGTCTCCTCGTGTAATTGTTGAAGCAACATCGTCTTTTATTCAATATGTGCATAATAGAGGAAAGCTTAGATCTCGAATAGACAAGAAATTTATACCTTATCTCGAAGATAAGGAGTATGAAAACAAAATCTATCCAAAAATTATTAAAGCTA
The DNA here is from genome assembly GCA_030765535.1 of Candidatus Tenebribacter davisii. Classification (GTDB taxonomy): domain Bacteria; phylum Cloacimonadota; class Cloacimonadia; order Cloacimonadales; family TCS61; genus Tenebribacter; species Tenebribacter davisii. The sequence continues at coordinate 5,080 of JAVCCH010000004.1, read as the reverse complement.
CAACCTCCAATATATTAATTCTGTCTAAATATATTGAATCAGAAATTAATAAGATACCAGATATTGATATCAAAGAAGCACACCAAAATAAATATCCGTGTGTTCTGATAGTTGGAAAAACACAATTTCTTAATCCTCTAGCAAAATTCCTTAAGGATCGATACTCAAATACGCGCTTTTCAAAGTCTTCGCCTAATGACTATTCTTATATTGATGCATACAAATTATTGAAGGCAAGAGACGGCTCGAATCTTGGATGGCGACTTCTTGCACAGCTTGAATATTCAAAAAAGGAAATGCGAGAAATTATCAAGAGGTCTCTAAAAGGGATTTCAATGATTGAACTATTAACGCCGGAATTTTTGGAAAAGCATCAGAGGGTTGTTGAGATACTCAGATCAGAGAAAAACACACCACAAAATGAAACTTGTCTAAAAACAATTCTGGGAGAGAATGCTGATGAAGTTATAAGCTATTTCTTCCTAGACGCCGAGGATATCATTCAAGAAATTGACGAGACTCAACCAATCATTATGCTTTCAACCTTTGAAGGATGCAAAGGTCTTTCTGCTGGGCATGTCTTTATAGTAGGACTCAATGAGAATATTGTGCCCAAAATTAGAGCGAATGGCGAAATATCTGATATTGAATATTGTAAATTTATCGTTGCTTTGACCCGTACTCGTAAGAAATGTCACCTCTTATCAAATCTTTACCATTTTAGATCCCAAAAACATAGAAGTTCCCCCTTTCTTAATCTGATACCACAACAATATCTTAAGGATCTTGGCTATTTATCCAAAAAAGATTTTAATGATTAGAACACATTTTGTGTGATATTTACTCAGATGTTCAAGGTACACATGTATAGGTTTTTTATAAACTCTATTCTGTCACTGGTCTAAATCCAACTCGATAGCTATTTTGCAAAAAATCACTTATCTTTTTCTTGAAAAAAAAACTAAATAACCCTTTTCTTTTTCCACGCCAAGAATTCTAAAAATTCTTTATATTCTTCTGTTAGATTTTCACCTGAAACATTGTTCCCAAACTAGGAATGTTGAAATCATCTTTCAAAATAAAATCTATAATTATTCCTCAAAGCCATTGGAATTTCTTGCTGATTTTACTAATATTTTGAATCAACGTGGAATTGTAAATTATAGTTATCTTCTGTTTGACCCTTTTACATTTATTGTAGCAGGAGAAGAACTGGATTAATTTGATTCGGAACAAATCGATAAAGATAAATTTTTTGTTTTTAGAGAAATATTTTATGAAATATCAATAACTGTATGCTATACCTCGGTTTATGGAAATTCTTTTATATCAAAATTCTATCCTGAAGTTAAATTTTGATTACATAATTACTTTACTCTTGTATCCCAAGTGGAACTAATTATCTAACCGCTCGGTTACGATAATTGCCGTTATCAGAAGCTTAAAGGTATTTATAAGAATTAGAATTTTTAAATTAGTAAGTTGCTAAAACTAGAACTATGATCTAACATTATAAGGAACCGTATATCATACGAATTTTTCTTGTTATACAGATTGTTTGGAATATATCTACTAGTTGGGTAGTTAGGAAAACTGTGATGAATGTACCTGAGAATACCATTTCAATAATTTCCCCCTGCATAGCTTTACTTGCGCTTGTGGTCTCTATCTGTAATTTCTTTTTAACACAACGGAGGTTGAGAATTCTAGAAAATGAAGCAGATGAAAGAAACCCTAATCTTATTCCTTACCTAATTGATGGATTTGCCTTAGCTTTCAAAAGCCATAAAATATTCGCCTTCTACTTTTCAGTTAGTAATCGTTCAAGTGAAAGCAATTCAATTTCTCAACTGGACTTGAAAATTCTATATAATCAAGACGATCATAATATAGGGAATTTGCTATTTCGCCATGATAAAACTTTTGAACAAGGCTTAAATCTCCCTAGCCATGCACCATTTTCTATTCCAGTTGAAATTGGCGCACATCAAACTGTAACTGGTTGGGGCTTATTTAAATATTCTGAGAAAATTCTCGAAAATAAAACCATTGACAATTACAAAATTCTGATAAGAGATTCACACGATGTCGAAGTCCAGCTAAATCCGATACTAATACAAGAGAGAGTAATGGATGAAAAATAAGTGGCATAGCGAATTTATCGAAATTACGAACGAAGTTAACAAAGAACCTGTTCCTATAATTGCTGATGGCTCAATTGCTACAGTGCATTTTGGAGATGGTAGAAATATACAAGTATTAATTATTGACACTACAAAGAGACCAGACATCGTCGATTTGGTTAAGGCACAGGAAGAACAACCACCTGGAGACGTTAAAAGCACTTGGGGAAGGTTATCAAAATCAAAGGATTTGATTTCATTGATTCTTGTTTTTGAAAGGCCCAGCCAAACCACCGTAATATTAGAATTTGACATTGTGAAGCAGGGAATATTGGTAGAGTCAATCTTAACAGCCCAATCGCTTTATTTACAACCTGGTCGCCCTGGTGACCGTCTCAAAAACACTGTTAATAACAGTAAAATTATTGTAGAGATTCCCGATATTGGATTCCGAAAAGTTTGGAACAAATTATTTCAAACTGAGCTAGAGGCATACTTTCGTAAAAAGGGCTTAAACCGAAAAGCATCTCGTGAAGCGGTAAAAAATGCGATTTCCGATCTACGTAAAATTGTAAATTTTCGCATGCGGAATTGAGAAATACTAAACACTTCCTAATATAGCTTGCATCTGTCTGGTGGGATTCTGCGGCATTTTCGGGCGTTTTCCACACTCAAGCAGAATCCTGCTCCCGAACAGAGTCCACGTCCTCCAGCAAGTACCGTAAACCGCTAGCCCGTTCTTTGTAAAACAACGTGAGTAAAAAATGGAAATCAATTCGAGTGATAATCTTTATAAAAAGTGCGCTGAAAAATATTCATTAGCCAAGAAAAAATTTTGCACACGTGATGACTTTCAGGAAATATTTCAGGTTAATAACCAAAAAATGGTTATTAACTTACTTAATATTACATGTGTTGAAGGAGATAAAATCAGACCGAAGGAGTTATGGGAAGTTATACACAAACTCGATGACAATGGAGTTCCCTATAGGGGTTTTATAAAAGACCTAACCGAATTCAGTTCGTTAAGTCACTTGTTATCAGTTTATCCTGATTTACATTTCAAAAAATCAGATCGTCCAGACTTCATTCTGAAAACCGAAGGTAACTTGATAGGATTAGAAGTAACTTCGGCAGTTTCAGAAGTTGAAAAGCAAGTCAATAAAGTTGCCAAATTTAATTTTGGGAGAAACAAAACTGTCAAAGATATACAAAATTACGCATATAAACATCACCAAAATATCGATGGCAAGTATGGTCTTTACGATATAAACGGGAAGGCTGTTTTGTCGCCATCCAAAGGTTTAGTTGATTGCCATATCTATAAAAATTTGATAGTTAATAAAGCACTGAACAAAGCAAAAAAAGCAAAGGAGTATTCTAAATTCTCAGAAATGTGGGTTCTAATTGACACTGAAAATAATTTTTGCTTTACTGAAAAAGACCACGCTGAAGAATTGTCAAAATTATTCAGTAAGGAAGATAAGAATTTACAAGACATAAATAAAATTATCGTAATAAACATTATAAATAAGGTCTTTATGCTTTACGATGTTGAAAGTCAAGAATTTAATTTTATAAAGCAAGAAAGCGTCTATGAATAACAAAAACGGGCTAACCAAAACGTGCACTGGACGCTGGGGATTCTGCGGCATTTTCAAGTATTTTCCTGCCTTCAGGTTTTTCCTGCTCTCAAGCAGAGTCCATTCCCACCCACCTGATGCTTCAATATTGCTCCTTTACCAATATATACCTATAAACGTCTGACTCCAGTTTCACTCGTTTTTTCATTGAATTGATACCAAATAGGAATTGAGCTATAATCCGCTCGGTCGTAGGTTCGAACGGCCCGCAGGGCGTACCGGGCTCATAAATTGAAGTCTTTTATGCATTATTTGTTTCTTATGGGTGGAAATTTATTAGCGTTAAAATTTCTAAAAATGCGACTTGAATACAATATTGAGACGCAAGATCCGGAGTGGGGTATCCCTAACGATAATGATGGTAGATATTATGTCAAGAATGTCTGATAGGGTAGTAGTGGAGGGAAAATGTGTGAAGTAAAACGATCCGTTTGTCGTAGTTTTCATATTGACACAAATCTTATAAACAGCCGATCAAAACTTCTCTCTATGAATCAACTTGAACAATGGCATGAAAATGGAGTAATCCTCATTATAGAGTCCGAGGTAGTACAAAAAGAAGCTATGGTAGGAAATAATCCTTTGCGTGTTGGGAAAGCACTAGGTTATGTTTACACATATACACTAGCTGGTTCTGAAGAACAGAAACAACTATTTGAAATTGCAAGCATCATATTCCCAAAAGGAATAATCAATTCTAACCAAATAAATGATGTCGAAATTGTATTTAATGCACTCAAATATATTGCAATATTACTTACGAATGATGGGGCATCAAAATCGCAACCTGGGGGAATTCTTGGTCACAGAGCTGAGCTAAAAAAGAAATTTGGAATAACTATAATGACAGATAAAGAAGCAGTTGAATATGTTCGCTCCCTGATTAATAAGCGCGATCAACGAGCTCGTAATATGTGTAAACAAACTGGTGAACCTTTACCTGAATGGGTTGGAAAAGATTAGCTTTTAATGAAGCTAATAATTAAGTGTCCTGGCAGGATTTTAACATTTATCCGCCTGGTCACGAGTCCCTTTTCTACAACATAAATTTGTATACCTATAAGTATCAAACTGCATTCCGCTAGGTTCCAAATTCGAGTCCAGGTCGAGACGTTTTTCATTTAAGGAGTAAGATTAACCTGTCCCAACCTTGATATTGAAAGGCGTCCTGATGAACTCGCCGGAAGAATTCATCCGATCCATCACGCAATGGTCAAAAAAACAGGACAACGTCCGTGCCCTGATCCTGCTGGGGTCCCATGCCCGTAAAGCCAAGACGGATCGGATGTCGGATATTGACCTATGCCTTTTCGT
>JAVCCH010000083.1 GCA_030765535.1 Candidatus Tenebribacter davisii | reverse complement strand
CAAATCCAATTTTAAGAAGAGTTTTTTTTGCAGTTTTGTATCCAATATTTGCAGGGAATTGTCCAGCAAAAGAAGTTGATATAATTGCAAGTTTATACTTGAACTTATCAATTGAAGAAATATGATCTGCATATGTTTGTATTGCTCCAAAGGGACAAGCAACTACGCATTTGCCGCAATCAATGCAACGTGTTGCATCCAGTTGAACTTTCCCATTTCTAACTCGCAAAGCTTCTGTAGGACACACCCTTACACATTTTGTACAACCCGTACATTTTTCTTCGATCAACTTTATTGCATGAAAATACTTTTTTCTTTTTGAATTCATAATTTATCCAAAATATATTATTACTTCTAAAAAGGTTTTAACACCTTCTTCAGAAATTATATGTAATATATCACAATTTTTTATTATATTCGGCAATCCCATTCCAGCACCAAAGCCCATTTCACGCACCTGTTCATCTGCAGTAGAATATCCTGGTGAAATTGATTTTTCAATATCTCCCATTCCCGGGCCATCATCATCAAAGACAATATGTACGCGATCAGGAAAGTATTTACTGGTGATCCTCCCCCCCCTGGAATGAGCTGTGATATTAATCTCTGCTTCATAAGAAGCAATTGCGGCTCGACGTAGATAAACGTGATCTACTCCTAATTGCTTCAAGGCTATTTTTATTTGAGCTGAAGCCTTACCAGCATTGATGAAATCTTTTTCACCAAGTTTAAAGTTCTGAACAAAGTCAGGTATAGGCGTTGAATTAACTTGCCCTAATCTCCTGTTTTCATACGCTGGTTGTGCATACCAGAATTCTGACATATTATATTTTACAACTTCTTAAACCGGAATTAAATAGAATTCCACTTGATCTATAAAGTGTAAACTTTGTTGATATTAATGGAAGTTTTCTTTCTTTTGCCATATCAATAATTTCTTTTGGAGGAACCTTACCCCGAACAAACACAATGCCAAACAAATCTATCATATCTGATAGTCTGATGATCTGCGGATTGGTTAATCCAGTGAGTAATAATGTAGATTCCTTCGTACACATAAGAATATCGCTAATTAAATCTGAACCAAATGCACAGGTTATTTCTTTCTCTTTATCAACATCTTCAAACAAAAGATCTGCTTCCAATAATTCTACAATTTCTTTCAACTTCATAATCTCACCTTAACAATTATATTTTTTTATTTTTATTAATTAATAAGTGAGCAAAATCCAAATTATAATAGTTATGGTCAAGCAAAAAATGAGAATACATTCTCATTTACAAGAAATTGGATTTTTACTTATTATTTTCTTAAATTTTTCCAATTTATTTTTTCACTTTTTTAACTATAAATTAATTGTCAAATGGAATTCTTGCCATATTGTTAATGATTATCAATTTCACATAGTAGTCACCATATCCTCTTATTTATCAATAAGATATAAAATTTTCTGGATCATTTTAATTAATATTTCTCTTTAATAAACCTTAATACTGATATTTTTTTTAAAACTCTCGCTATAATTAATATTTAAGATATATATATCAGAAATATTTTAATTTTTTTTATAGTGAAACTAAGTTATTTGCATCAGTGATAGATTGCAAAATGGTAAAAGCATTAGAAAGTGTTCCAACGGCTACTTTATCCTCAACATTATAAAATTTCAGACAGTTTCCACAGATTAAAAGTTCAACTCCTAAATTTTCAAGTTCAATTAATGCTTCCAATACGGGTGAGTTTTCTAGAACCAGTTTTACCCCTTCATGATAAAAAACTATCTTATCAGGAAGCGGGTGAACTTCTTTAATATTTGCAATAAAACTGTGTGTTAGCATCTGTCCGAGTTCATCAGCAGCTATGCCATTAGTTTTAAAAACATAAATGTGTTTTCCAATTTTAGAAGATGGATTTTGTTCCTTAATTAATTCCCCGGATTTCTTCGCAGATAATATGTAGTTACCATCATTTTCTTTAACATCAAATTTATATTTATGATTTTTAAAAGCCATTTGTACATTTTTTAATGCAGCGCTGTTATCAACAATAATTGTAAAAGATTCAGTTCCATCTTTAATTTCTCTAATCGCAAGCACTACCGGTTGTGGACACGAGAGTCCTTTAACATCTATGGTTTTCATAATTCTCCCTAATTATTTCTTTGTAAAAAATAATACTTATATCTCATTATTTATCATTTCAGCAATATAGATAATTTGTTCTTCCTTAATAGTTAATACATCAATAAGAAAATCTCCTTTGCGAAGAATTCCAAGAATAGGTTTATCTAATCCAAGCAAATTCTTATGAAGCTTTTTCGCATAGTTTTTATCATCTTTTCGTATTATTTTAACTGCCAGACTATTGATTTTCAATTGAGGTAGCGTTCCTCCCCCACATTGAGCTTTACTTTCAATAATTTCTGAATTTATATTATATTTTTTTAATTCTAATATTAGTTTATCAGCATAATTTTTTAATTCACTTTTATTACGATTCAGGGTTTCAAAAATGGGTACTTTGGTAAGGAGATCTTCATCATTCATATAGAAACGCATTACAGATGAAAGTGCTGCTATCGTCATTTTGCCAACACGAAGAGCACGCATCATAGGTGCTTTTGCAATTTTTTGTATAAGTTTCCTCTTTCCTGCAATAATCCCAGCTTGCGGTCCACCAAGTAACTTATCTCCACTAAAAGATACAATATCACAACCTGATTTTAAACTGCTTCTTACATCTGGTTCATCACTCAATGGCAGTCCAACCGGTTTCCTAAGCAATCCTGAACCCAGATCATACACAAATAGTAGATCGTGTTTCTTTGCTAAAGCAGAAAGTTCAGTTAAACTGGCTTCTTCAGTAAAGCCATCAATATAATAATTAGATTTATGTGCTTTAAATATCATTGCAGTATTTTTTGTTATTGCTTTTTCATAATCTGAAAGCCTGGTGCGGTTTGTAGCTCCTACTTCTATCATTTTACAACCGCTGGCTTCCATGATTTCAGGAATTCTAAATGAGCCACCAATCTCAATAAGTTCACCTCTGGAAATTATTACTTCTTTACCTTCTGCAAAAGTTTTCAAAATTAACATTACTGCCGCTGCATTATTATTCACTACAACAGCATCCTCCGCCTGGCAAGTAAATTTTATTAACTCAGAAATATGGATACTCCGTTGCCCTCTACGTCCGGTTTTTAAATCAAATTCCAAATTAGAATAATTACAAATTATTGGTTTTAATTCTTGCAATACATACTCACCTAAAAGAGCACGTCCCAGATTTGTATGTAAGGCTATTCCCGTTCCATTTATCACTTCTTTCAGGCTTTTATCACCTATTGAGCGAATAGTGGTCTTTATTTGTATGATGATCTCGTCAAGTTCAGCAATTTTTTTACCTGCTAGAATATCTGATCTTATTTCATCCAATACTTTACGAATTGAAAAAGTTACAAGTTCAGATCCATATTTGCCAGTTAAATTTTTTATCTCTTCATTATTTAGGAGATTATCTACTCCCGGAATCTTTTGCATTTCTTTTTTCATTCTTCATTCCTAATTCATTATATTTTGTTTAAATAATTTATTTATTAAAAACGTCAACAGAAAATAAACTGGTTTGATTTGATGATAATAATTAAAAAATATTTAGAGGAATTATTATTAAAAAGAATCTTTATTTGAGTACTTCATATTCTTTGTAATCCATAAAGTATAAAAAAATGGCACGCCCGAAGGGACTCGAACCCCAAACCTCCTGATCCGTAGTCAGGTGCTCTATCCAATTGAGCCACGGGCGCACGTATGGGTTAATCCAATTTTATCGTTTATTATGTCAAGAATTTTAAACCTTTTAAATTATATCTGAACTAAGTTAAATAATTTCTTATATGCTTGACATCCAGAAGACTTCAAATTATCTGAAATGAATAATTTGAGGTATAGATGAAGAAAAAAATATTGATCATAACAACTGGCGGAACGATAGCTATGAAGCATAATAGCCCGTTCGGTGTAATTCCGAATGATGAGTTTACCGAGCATCTTCGTTCCTTTCCACAATTGAAACAAATCGCGGCAATTGATGTTCATGAATTTTCTAATATTCCAAGTCCATTTATGACTCCCAAAAAAATGCTGGAATTAGCTAAAATAATTGATGATAAAATTATAGATTATGATGGGATAGTTATTACACATGGAACTGACACCTTGGAAGAGACAGCCTATATGATGGACATTATATTGAAGACAGAGAAACCTGTGATCTTCACAGCAGCTATGCGAAGTGGTTCTGAACTTGGTCTTGATGGACCCAGAAATATAGTTGGTGCTGTACGTGTTGCAGGTGCAATTCATTCATCAAATCGTGGTGTATTAGTCGTTATGAATGATGAGATAAACTCAGCACGTGACGTTGTGAAAGCAGATTCCAGTAAAACTGATGCTTTTATTAGTCCCTCACTTGGTCTGCTTGGAATTGTTGAACCCGACAAAGTAATCTTTTACCGTAAATCTGAAAACCATGAAAAGATAATTACTAATTCTATAGAGCCCAATATTGATTTAATAAAATGTTGCAGCGGTATGGATGGCAGGTTTATTGAAGCTTCAATTAATAATGGTGCAAAAGCAATTGTATTAGAAGCCTTTGGGCGGGGCAATGTCCCCATAACTATTCTACCATCTCTTGAGAAAGCTCTTGCAAAGAACATCCTCATTATTCTCATTTCGAGAACCTATACTGGCCGAGTATTGCCAGAATATGGATATCAAGGCGGTGGATTATTCCTCCAAAAAATGGGAATTTTACTAGGCATTGATTTACCAGGACCAAAAATGCGAATAAGATTAATGGCACTATTCGGGAAATTTAATAATGTAATTGATGTGAAAAAATATTTATTAAATTTTAAGGAACATTAAATGATTATTATTTTGGAAATAGTAAAACAGTATTTTGCTCATCACATTATTTTTAGTGCTGGGTTATTACTTATTATCGGGTATATTTTTGGACAATTAGCTGAAAAGATAAAGCTGCCAACCATTACCGGATACATTCTTGCCGGAGTAGTAATAGGAAGTTCAGGATTAAAATTGATCCGACATGAGAATATGGAACTTTTATACATTCTCTCAGAGATCACGCTTTCATTTATCGCTGTTATTATCGGCGGTGAATTCTCATTTTACAAACTGAAATTATATGGAAAAAAAATATTTATACTTACTTTAACACAAATGCTGTTAACTTTTATCCTGGTTTCATTTGGATTATTAGCAATAGGGTTTTCTAATTATGTAGCATTTGTGTTAGGAGCAATTTCTGCTGCAACTGCTCCAGCAGCAACTGTAGTTATAGTTGAAAAGCTTAAAGCTCGCGGTAAATTTGTAGATTACCTCTATGGGATCGTTGCATTAGATGATGCTGGTACTGTCATTTTATTCTCTGTGGCTTTTGCGATTTCCGCAACTATGATGGGAGATATCAGTATTAATATTGCACATTCGGTCCTGCATGCTTTTAAAGAGATAATCATCTCCATATTGATAGGTGGATTTAGTGGCTTGATAATACATTTTGTAACAATAAAAAAGCATAATTTAAACGAGATAAAAATCATTTCATTAGGGATTATTTTCCTCACAACTTCAATTGCAATAAGCCTTCATCTTTCACCACTAATCGCAAATATGACTCTAGGTATGATATTAATAAATATGAACAAAAAGAATGCGCGAATACTTTTTTCTTTTGAACCAATGACACCACCCCTTTATGCAATATTTTTTGCCATCGCTGGTGCAGAATTAGATATTGGTGTATTTACAAATCCAGTTATATTGTTTGCAGGTTTTGCATTTATAATTTTAAGATTTGTGGGAAAATATCTTGGAATTTTTATATCCGGTACTGCTTTGAAAATAGAAAAAAACGTAAGAAATTATCTTGGATTGAGTTTACTTCCGCAAGCAGGAGTTGCAATTGGGCTGATGCTATTTGTACAGGCATCTCCTATTGTAACACAAGCATCACCGGAGATCCAAAGTGAAATAGCTGAAATGACAAATATCATTTTAATGTCTGTATTTGTTAATGAAATTATCGGGCCACCCTTATCTAAATTTGCAATTATAAAAAACCTGAAAAGGAGAAAATAATGGAATTTTCAGAAATTGTAAAACTTGAATGTTGTGAAGTTGACTTTAATTCAAAAGATAAAACAGAAGCATTGCATAACCTAAGTAAACTTTTAAAACGAAGTAGAGAATTAAGAGATATTGACGAAGATACCATATTTACAGCACTCAAGGAACGAGAAGATATGGGAAGCACCGGATTTAATAGAGGGATAGCAATTCCGCATTGTCAATTGGATAATATTGAAAAATTTATTATCGCTATTGCTGTAAGTAAAAGGGGAGTTATTTTCGATTCTATCGATAAAAAGAAATCCAAGATATTAGTTACAATTGCAGGGCCAAAAGGAGATAGAAATACACATTTAAAATTATTAGCAAAAGTTTCTCAGATATTAAAAGAGCCTGGTGTTATAGAAGATATCTTACAATCAAATACAAAGATAGGACTATATGAGGAATTCGTTAGAAATGCAAATCAACAAGTTGAAACAATGTCATCCGGGAAAGGTAAGGAAGTTTTAATGCTTCTTACCGTAAAAGATGAAAGTATAATGCAGAATATCACAGAAGTTTTTGTAGAATATGGAATTCAAAATTCCATTATTCTGCAAACTCAAAACATGGAAAATTTACTCTCTAAAACTCCTTTATTCATGGGATTCTTTAATTTCACTTCTGAAAAAAATCCTTTTAGCAAAATCATCCTTGTCAGATTGACGAAAAACCGTATTAATGCTTTAATAAAAGGATTAGAAGATATCTTTGGAGATTTGGATTCTTATTCTTCTCTTGGTATTATTACACTTGATATTTTCTTTTCGAAAGGAATTATTTGATGAATAATTTTGATAAACTAATTGATAGAAAAGGTACCAAATGCTATAAATGGGATTATAATAAAGAAATATTTGGGAAAGAGGAACTTCTCTCAATGTGGATCGCTGATATGGATTTTCAAGCTCCACCAGAAGTATTGAAAATTCTAAGGAAACGTGTTGATCATGGTGTTTTTGGATATACTGGTTTGACAGATACATTCTATGCATCAATTGTAGACTGGATGGATCAAAGGTTTAACTGGAGAATTAAAAAAGAATGGATAGTAACAACTCCCGGGATAGTTCCTGCTATAAATTTTGCAGTTCAAACTTACACAAAAAGTAATGATAAAGTTCTAGTCCAAACTCCTGTTTATTATCCCTTTTTCACTTCGATAGAAAATAATGATCGCAAACTTGTTACATCTGAACTTAAGCTAATCAATGATCATTATGAAATGGATTTCGAAAACCTGGAAAAGAAATTGGCTGATGATGTTAAGATGATGATATTATGCAGTCCACATAATCCTGTTGGTAGGGTATGGAATACTGATGAATTAAAGCAAGTCTCTAAGCTATGTTTGAAATATGAAGTACTACTTATCTCTGATGAAATTCACTCTGACTTAATTCTTAGTGAGAATAAACATATTCCCATTCCAACTATTTCCAAGGAAATTGCCAACAATTCATTAACCATGTTCGCACCAAGTAAAACGTTTAATGTGGCCGGTTTATCATTATCCTATGTGATTATTCCAAATAAAAATATTCGGATAAATTTCCAGAAGACACTGCTCAATTTAGGACTACATGGTGGAAATGTTTTTGGCATTGAAGCATTGGAGGCATCCTACAGATATGGTCAAAAGTGGTTGGAAGAATTGCTTAATTATTTAGAAAATAATTATAATTTTGTATGTGACTTTTTACAAAAGAGAATTCCTCTTATCAAACCTATTAAAATGGATGGAACATATCTGATGTGGCTGGATTGCAGGGAAATGAAACTTTCGCAGGAAGAACTTGTAAGCTTCTTCATTAACAAAGCTGGTTTGGCTTTTAATGATGGATTAAAATTTGGTAAAGGTGGAGAAGGTTTTATGCGTATGAATCTGGGCTGTTCCAGAAAATTGATAGAGCAAGCTTTAATCCAGTTGGAATCAGCTTATAAGTAAATTCAATAAATTATTATTAAAAAAAAGGGATCCGGACAGGATCCCTTTTCTTATTTGTGTAACTATTTTCTAACGATGGATTTCATCATAGAGAATATTCTCCCATACTTCCCAATCATTTGGTGTACTACCCCAATTATAAACACCATTCCAATCTCCTTCATCCGGCGGGGTAATTGCTCCATTGGTGTCTCCACCATGTTCGTCGTCCTTGTAGGAAGTGTACCAGACTCCGTTAGCATCCCAGTTCACCAGGTTATCTCCCATGTAATCCAGAGTACCACCATCAAACTTAAAGATAACATTTTCGGCAATTGTCAGAGAGTTACCCGTATTAATATTAATTCCCTGCCACAGAGCACAGAAAGGTACTTCAGTCTCTGTCCAGGAAATATTTCCTTCTATACCACAACTAGTTCCCTGATTATCTACATAGATCCCATTATAAAGGTTAGTTTGAGATGTGTTTTCCGGATTATGAAAAATATTGCTTGAATCCAAATTGAGTGAACCATTTATTCTCAAGGGCTTTTCGTTATTATAGAATTCGTTAAAGGCAATCTCAGTTCCTGCAGCAGCATGCCAGGCGTTAAGAACACAATCGCTGGCTCCTTTATTATGGACAAAAGTGCAACTTGTAACACTGACTGTAGTACCTGAATCTAATTCCAAAGTATGATCTGCACCGTAACCACCACCATAATAAAACTTGCAGTAATTAAAAGAAGATATATTATTCATTTCCAAAATTTTGATGTAGTCCCAGTCTCCCGGACCGGCAGATGTAATAGAACCATCATTATTTGTATCACCGCCTACAGCATCGTCTTTATAAGAAGTAAACCAGATAGGCTGAGACAGCGTACCTTCTGCAATCAGAGTACCATGCACCCACCAGTCATTATTCCACAGCTTGATCATCACACCCGGAGATAGTGTTAATGATTTACCCAATGCAATTGACATTTCGCTGCCATCAAAAACAAATGGCACTTCGGTTTCACTCCAGATTAAACTTCCTTCAACAACCATATTATTGACCTGGATTCCATTATAATCATTTTCATTTGTACGTCTATCGGGATCATGGAAAATATTGGAATCATCAATATTATAGGAACAATTGATATTAAGAGGCCAGATGTTATCAAAGAATACATTATTCTGAATTATTGTTCCAGTTCCAGCCTCAGATGCATTAAGTGCACCTTCTTCTCCTTGGTTATGAGCAACAACACAATTTGTAACGCTGACATCGGTATCTGAATCTAAGTAAATTACATGATTATCATAATATCCACCACCATAATAGATATTACAGAAATTCAAGTTTGATTGATTATTGTCACCAGCAACACTGATGTCATTCCAGTCACCACGAGCAGGGTCTGTAGCATTACCGTTACCATTCGTATCACCACCATGAGCATCGTCATGCCAGGAAGTAAAGGTAATGGGTAAAAGCTCTGTTCCTTCTGCAATCATCAAACCACCTGAGCTTCCCCAAACACTAAAACGAGCAGAATCTTTAAATTTAATCAAAGCTCCTGCTTCGATAGTTAAAACAGCTTGGATTAGAATTTCTCCATCGATCAGGTAAATATTATTATTTGTCCAGGTTGTATTACCCACAATATTACTTTCAATTAAAACAACTGTAACTGGTTGAAGCTGGAAATCAACTTGTGTATTCACTCCAGCGTCAACTTCAACATCCTCTTCAACCTGCATATTAAAACCCTCAGCAGTACAGGTGAATGTGTAAGTACCTTCATCTGTTTCGAAAGAATAGGTTCCACCGGTTCCAGAAGTTGCAACGTCGGCAGTACCGTCATTAACTACAGCTCCAACTATAGCTTCTCCTGTGTTAGCATTTGTCACAATCCCTTCTACTATACCGGGTCCATCAGGTCCTGCTGGATCTTCTTCACATCCAATAAAGAGTAAACTGAAGATCACAACAAGCACAGCCAATAATTTGTTGATTTTTGTCATAAGTCCCTCCTACTAAATTAGTTTATCAATTTATCTTTTACTAAAAACAATAAAAACAAAACTAAAGTCAAGATTTTAATTATTTGATAGTATGTCATATATTGTTCCATTTGTATTTTATTAGATCAATTCTGTCCGCTATCACTTGAACTCCTTCACTTTCCAACATAGCTTTCTGCATTTCAAAACCATCACCAGGTCTCATTGATATCCTGCCTTGTGAATTGATCACGCGATGCCAGGGAAGATCATATTTTTCAGAAGATGAATGAAGAATCCTGGATATCTGTCTCGCAGCTTTATTGTTACCGGCAAGTTGTGCAATTTGACCATAAGTAGCAACCTTGCCGACCGGGATCAACTTTATGATCTCAACTACGCGTTTGCTGAAATGAGTGATAATGACTCCTGAATCTTTACTTACTCAATCTAAGTTTGTTGTCAATCAAAGCTTTTACGGGTGCTAGACCAGTTACTTTTCCTTCATGTATTGCTTTTAATATTGTTCCACCACCGGAAAAGAAATAGTAGTTAGGATCATCAATTGCCTGAATATATTTCCCTGGTAGCATTGAACGAAGCTCTTGCAGTGTATCTCCACCACCAAACATTTTATTGGCTTTCTTGTTTTCATCGATAAGGGAATACATTTTCTTTGTACCTTCCCTAAAAGATGGGGTAAAACCCATCACTGCATTCACAAAAATACTTTTGGCTCCCAATACAATGTCTCTTATCTCTGGAACATCAAAAGATGATTCATGAACATCAAGAACATAATTCAATTTTGCTCCCGACTTTAATTTTCTTACATCGAGTTTTCTATATTTTCCTTTGAACTTACCTTCCATTGTATCTGATTCTACTATAAATGGTGGTTCAATCAATTTGCCGGGGTATTTTTTTGATAGTTTATAAAAATCTTTCGCTATTTTAATTTCCGCTGAGGCAATTCCCTTAATCTCAATATTATATTTTACGCTGAGATAAGCAT
>JAVCCH010000203.1 GCA_030765535.1 Candidatus Tenebribacter davisii | reverse complement strand
CGATAAAGACCGTGAGGAACATTATAATGTGATCTCGGCTCTGCATAAATCATTGCGGGGAAGCGATCCTCAAGCTGGTTTATACTGGCTGGCTCGTATGCTGGAAGCAGGTGAAGATCCACTCTACATAGCGCGTCGTTTGGTGCGATTTGCTTCCGAAGATATTGGACTTGCCGATCCTAATGCCCTGGTACAGGCTATTGCTGTGAAAGATACATGTCATTTTTTAGGAATGCCGGAAGCAAATACTGCGCTGGCACAGCTGGTGGTCTACTTGGCCACCGCACCAAAGAGCAACGCTCTTTATGCAGGTTATAAAAAAGCAGCTGATGATGCTAGGAAAACCAGCCACCTTGGAGTTCCTCTCCATATTCGGAATGCTCCTACAAAGCTGATGAAGGACTTGGATTACGGGAAAGAATACAAATATGATCACATGCACGAAAATGCCTATAGCTACCAAAAGTATTTTCCAGATAAAATGGCTGAAAAAACTTACTACAAACCATCTAAATTTGGTTATGAAAAAGAGGTACAAAAGCGATTGGATTGGTGGAAGAAATTAAGAGATGAAAGTAAGACATAAAAAATAGACAAAGCTGTTTTAGATTTTTTTGTATCTTTATATTTTCCTATCTAGTCATTTATCCATTTGTACGTGTTTGTATTTTCCAAATTTATCTAAGATCTTTTTTGGATCAGTTTCTACAAGTATCGCATCACGATATTCTTTTTTCACGAATCTCATTTCGACAGATTTATCAAAAAACTTTAGTAAATCATTGTAATATCCATTTACATTAAGAAATCCACAAGGTTTGGAGCTATAACCGATCTGTGACCATGTAAGCATTTCCAGTATCTCTTCAAATGTTCCAAAGCCACCGGGTAGAGCAATAAATCCATCGGATAGCTCAAACATTTTTGCTTTACGCTGATGCATTGTATCAGTGATGATCAGCTCTGTCAGGTTGGGATGCTGAACTCTTCCTTCAAATACTTTTGGCATAACACCAATTGTTTTTGCACTACCCGCTAAAGCATTTTTGGCAACTGCACCCATTAAGCCAAGGGTTGATGCACCATAAACCAGACCTAAACCGCGAGATGCAATTTCTTCACCTAATTTTCCAGCGATCTGCAAGAATTCAGGATCCGCTCCCGGACTTGATCCGCAAAATACACAAATATTTTTCATTTAATACTCTTGATTTTCGGGTTGAGGGGTTTTCCCTTTTATATGATCAAGATATGTTTTAGCTATATGTTTACTTTGTTCTAATTGTGCTTTAACAATATCTCCAATTGAG
Source organism: Candidatus Tenebribacter davisii (assembly GCA_030765535.1). Lineage (GTDB taxonomy): Bacteria > Cloacimonadota > Cloacimonadia > Cloacimonadales > TCS61 > Tenebribacter > Tenebribacter davisii. Next base: position 2,615 of record JAVCCH010000203.1, on the reverse strand, counting down.
ATCATACCAACCAATTTGGATTCATTAACTATGGGGAGATGTTTAATCCTGTTCTCTGTCATTATGCTCATCGCATATTGAACATCATCATTCTCTGAAGCTATGATAATATTCTCATACTGTGTCATAATATCTTTAATTTTAATATCAGAAAATTTTTCTACATCTTTAAAACATTTGATCGCATCTTTCTCGGTCATTATACCAATGATCTCATTATTAGAATCTGTTACCATAGCAGATCCTATCTTCTTCTCTCTAAACATATCCAGAACTTTACAGATCTGTGCGTGTTCATCTACTTTGTATATGTACCTGCCTTTTTGATTGAGGATATCTACAATTTTCATATTTCCTCCTGTTTATTCAAATATTTATCAATTCCCATTGCGGCATTATGACCATCAGCTATTGCACTTACAGCATCGGCAACATTATTTGAGGAATCTCCGCCTGAGAATATTTTTTCTACGCTTGTCTGCCCAATTTCATTCACAACTATCTTGTTCCATTTAGTTTCAATTTTATCTCTTATCTCATTTGGAAGAAACGACAGATCAGTATTTTGCCCAATTGCAATAATGAATGTATCAATGTCAGTTTCGTATGTTTTACCTTTGATTAATACAGGTTTAGGACGTTTTCCTTCTTCGCTTTCCATCTTATTCTTACCCCAGAGAAATTTGATCTTTGAACCATTCTTCTTCAGTTCTAAAGGTGTAGTTTGAGGTAAGAATTTTACCTGCTCATCCTGAGCTTCTTCGATCTCTTCCACATCAGCCGGCATATCTTCAATCCTTCGTCGATAGTAAATTTCTACTTCTGCGCCTAGCCTTTTAGCAGTTCTGGCTGCATCCATTGCAGTATTCCCCCCGCCGATCACAGCAACTTTCTTCCCTAGTTTTATCTCCTCATTATTCGTAACTTTATTCAATAGGTCAATTCCTGAAATTACATTTGGGAGTTCTTCACCAATTATATTAACCGGAATGGAATTCCACAATCCTGGAGATATAAACAATGCATCATGAGAATTATAGATAGCATTGAATTCTGATTTACTACTTATCTTGGTGTTATATTTTATTTTTATACCAAGTGAAGTGATATAGTCAATATCTTTATCAAGCTGATCGTATGGCAGACGGTATTCAGGAATACCATATCTTAGCATTCCACCACCTTTAGCGTTACTTTCAAAGACAGTTATTTCATAACCCAGTAAACGCAGGTAATAAGCAGTAGAAAGTCCACCCGGACCTGCACCGATCACAGCAACTTTTTTATTATTGCTCTGGATTGTATCCTCTAATATATTTGTTAATTCTTCAGGAGTTACCTGATCTAAAATATATCTTTTCAACCAGCGAATTGCAATGGGTTCCCCATTATGAGCTAATGAGCATATTTCCTCACATCGGTGGGTACATATTCTGCCGCAACTTGCAGAAAAGGGATTTGTTTTATAAAGGATTTGAACTGCTGACTTAATATCATCCTCTCTAATTGCTTTGATGTATTCAGGAATATCCATGTGCGCTGGACATCTTGCTACACAAATCCCGCATTCAAGGCATCTCTCAGCTTCTGCTATTGCCTGTTCTTTTGAGTAACCTTTTACCATTTCTATAAATGATGTACTTCTCTCTTCTACACCCAGTTCTTTCATGGGAATTCTTTCGAAATCTATCAGTTGGAAATTCTCATCTCGTTTGTACCCTTTTTCAGCATTATCCCAACCTTTTTTATCTGCTCCCGGAATAAATCTGAAGTCATCAGCATCCTCCGAGATCCAGGTATATTCATTCGACATCGTAAGTGAACCTGTTGGGCACACATCCACACAAAGTGCACACCAGCAGCAACGACCATAATCTATCCTGGGCCGCAGTCCACTATCACCCATATTTGTTTCTTGTCCTTCTACAGGAACCATGTCAATCGCTGCATTCTGGCAGATATTTTCGCAAGTTCCGCAACCAATACATTTAGCAAGATCATTTTTGTGAAATCCACGGTAATTATCTGCACCCGGTCTATCCTTAATAGGGTCTGCAATTGTCCAGGGTTTCTGAGCAGCTCTCTTCCAAACACTAAAAGGTGATATTATATCTCGTAAACTCATTATTACCTCTCTATTTCCGGTGGACATGTATGAAGTGAAACCATCAAACCTGCCAGATCAGAAATACTTGTATTCACTGCTAATTTTTCTAATACTGAGATTGCATGTGTGTAACTAGCTCCCCTATTATAAACACGCCGTGGATATTTGGAACCATCCGCAACCACATAGAATCCATGCTCTCCGCGTGTTGATTCTGCTTTCACATAGGTTTCACCTGCCGGGATTTTCCAGTTTATCACATTAGTTAATTTGGTTTGGATGTCTCCCTCAGTTGGCATTTTATCAAGGATCTGTGTGATGATGTCCAGACTCTGATGCATTTCCTGGTATCTAATTTCTGCCCTGGTAAAAGCATCTCCCCCTGTTAAAGTTATCATTTTAAGATCTAATTCGGGATACTTCAAGTAAGGATTATTCATTCGTACATCATATTCCTTACCACTAGCTTTGGCGGTTGGTCCGACAATGCCGTATTCATCGATCATAT
>JAVCCH010000099.1 GCA_030765535.1 Candidatus Tenebribacter davisii | reverse complement strand
TCCGATGTATATGAATGATTGGATAAAGCAGTTAGATGTTTTTTTGAAAATGACTAATAAGGATATTTTGAATAGTTTGGGAACAATATCACATCAGCAGGCTTTGGAAAGAGCAATATCAGAATTTGACATTTATAAAGAAAAAATAAAAAATCGAATTACTCAGGTTGAAAAGGATTTTGTAAAGCAGATTGAAGCAACTGCAAAAAGGCTGAAAAATGAATAACACTCTTTTCCCCAAACGCCCGTCTTCCACACCAACAATTTACGCTTATGAGATAATTGGCGCAGAAAACAGGGTTGGATTATTAAAGGTTGGATTTACAAATCATGATGCAAAAGAAAGGGTGAAACGGCAACTTCAAACAGCAGGATTGGATTATAAGATTGTATTAGAAGAAACAGCCATGAGGAGTGATGGAACCAGTTTTTCTGATCATGAAGTACACCGCCAATTAAAAAGAGATGGTTTAATTAATACAGATGGTGAATGGTTTAGATGTGAAATTTCAGACGTGAAATCTGCCATAATTGCAGTTCGTGATGGCGAAGATGAAAATCGAGAAAGAATTCATGACTTTAAAATGCGACCTGAACAAAGGGAAGCAGTTAACAAAACATATAATCATTTTTATGATTTCAAGAATACAGAACCAGATAAGACACCACATTTTTTATGGAATGCCAAAATGCGATTTGGTAAGACATTTGCAGCATATCAATTAGCAGTAAAAATGAATTGGAATAAAGTCTTGGTGCTTACTTTTAAGCCGGCAGTACAAAGTGCCTGGGAAGAAGATATAAAAACACACAAAGATTTTAAAGGATGGCAGTTTATCTCACGAGGTGGTCTTGGATTTGACGATATTGATGATAATAAACCATTTGTATGTTTTGGTTCATTTCAAGATTATTTAGGTAAAAATTCAGCAGGTGGCATTAAATCAAAAAATGAATGGGTGCACTGCACGAATTGGGATTGCGTGATATTTGATGAATATCATTATGGAGCCTGGCGAGATAATGCTAAAGAGCTATTTGAAAGAGAAGATAGTGAATTAGCAATGGAAATGGGCAATATAAAAGAATTTGATGAGGGAATATTACCAATCACTACAGACCATTATTTATATCTTTCAGGCACACCATTTAGAGCTATAGAATCAGGGGAGTTTATCGAAGAACAAATCTTCAATTGGACGTATTCTGATGAACAAAAAGCCAAAGAAGAATGGGCGGGTAAAAACAATCCTTATGCAGCTTTACCACGTATGGTATTGCTTACCTACAGATTGCCAGATGATATAAGAGATTTAGCTTTGGGTGGTGAATTTAATGAGTTTGATTTGAATACATTCTTTACAGCAAAAGGTAAAGGAGAAAAAGCAAAATTTCATTTTGAAGATGAAGTCCAAAAGTGGTTAAATTTAATTAGAGGATCACATTTAGCATCAACCTTAGATAATTTAAAACTTGGTGGGAAGAAACCACCTATGCCTTTTTCAGATAGTAGATTATTAAAGATATTAACTCATACTTTTTGGTTTTTGCCAAGTGTATCATCTTGCTATGCGATGAAAAATTTGATGAAGCAAAGGCAGAATAATTTCTATCATGGATATAACATTGTTGTTGCTGCGGGTAATAGTGCAGGTTTGGGGGTAGAAGCTTTACCACCAGTTTATAAAGCGATGGGTGATCCCTTAAAATCTAAAACTATTACTTTATCTTGTGGTAAATTAACTACAGGGGTTTCCGTAAAACCGTGGTCAGGAATTTTTATGCTCAGAAATTCATCCAGTCCTGAAACTTATTTTCAAGCAGCATTCCGAGTGCAAACACCTTGGACAATAAAAAATCCAGATGGTAAATCACCTAACGCGATTGAAATAATGAAAGAAGAATGCTATGTTTTTGATTTTGCACCAAATAGAGCATTATCTCAAATTGCAGAATATAGTTGCCGTCTAAATTTGAGTGAAACAAATCCCGAGAAAAAGGTAGCAGAATTCATTCATTTTCTGCCGATCTTAGCTTATGATGGAAGTTCAATGAAACAGATTGATGCAAGAGGAGTTCTTGACATCTCAATGAGTGGTACAACTGCAACATTATTGGCAAGAAGATGGGAAAGTGCATTACTTGTAAACGTTGATAATGAAACTTTACAAAGATTGATAAGCAATGAGAAAGCTATGGAAGCGTTGATGAGTATTGAAGGTTTTAGAAGCTTAAATAAAGACATTGAAACAATAATCAATAAATCTGATGCAGTTAAGAAAGCGAGAAAAGAAGCAAATGACAAAGATCTTAGCAAAAAAGAGAAAAAGAAACTTTCTGATGAAGAAAAAGAATATAAAAGCAAAAGAAAGCTAATCCAGGAAAAACTCATCAAATTCGCCACAAGAATTCCAATATTTATGTATCTTACTGATTTCAGAGAGAAAAGCCTGAAAGATGTAATCACCCAACTTGAACCGGGATTGTTTAAAAAAGTTACAGGAGTAAGTGTAAAAGATTTTGAACTTTTAGTTAGTCTTGGTTTATTTAACAGTTCATTAATGAACCATGCCGTCTATAATTTCAAAAGGTATGAAGATGCGAGCTTAGAGTATATTGGTATAAATAAACACGAAGGCGAAGATATTGGGTTATATAATACTGTTCTGAGTGCCAAAGATTATATCGAAATTACAGAGAATGAATAACAAAATAGAAATCAAAAGTATCATGAAATTCAAATATCCTCAAAGGAAATAAGGTCTTACAAGCGTGCTTACAAGAAAGAATAAACTGAGATATAATTGTAAGAGTAACGAAATTCAAAATGATATGACAGTGATATTGGGAAACGGTGAATTAGTGAATTATCGGGGTGGAAATAGGGA
>JAVCCH010000180.1 GCA_030765535.1 Candidatus Tenebribacter davisii | reverse complement strand
TATGTATCAGATATAGATACTTCTGTTCCGTCTAACTTCCAACTGTATTCTAAAGGATCTCCATCTGGATCGTAAGCCGTTATTGAAAAATTAAGCACATCCATCTCGTTGATTACCTGATCATCAGGTGTCCATACTCCTCCGGTATTAGTTGCATATGATAAATCAGTAACTACTATAGACTGATCTACAAATAATGTTCCATTCATCATATCTTTTAGAATATTGCTAGAGTTTGAATTTGCTAAAACTCCATCCTCTAAATCAAGCGGGTAAATTCCTGAAGAGAGGTTTGTGACAAAATCCAATTCAATAACCGCTCCACTATTGCCTATAAAAGGTAATTGGTTCATAGAAAAAGCTATCAATCTGATTGTGTTTGCAGAAATTTCATTAACCTGAAGAATATGTCCATTTGCTCGATTTGTTAAAACTGCACTATTTTGGATGTAATCAAAATCTGTTGGTACGACAATATCAACTTGTAATGCAACAAATTCTTCATAATTATCTACATTAATTTCCATGGTCGTTGTATTAGTTACTATTGTATAAATATCACAAACAGAGATATAATTGGGTGCAAAAGCGCTTGCATCAACATCAAAATTGAAAGGATTTTCATCGGGGTCATTGCTCAGGATGCTAAATTGAGCGTTATAGCTTCCTTTTTCCGAACTATAGAAACCTATTTGAAAAGTTGATGATTGTTGAGAAACTAAATATTGGGGAAATGATGCATCGCACCAGAAGTAGGTGGAATTTGATGTAAAACTCGAAATATGCAATGTGTCATTTCCGACATTTGATACTGTATAATTAACATACAATGTATCTGTAACCGGTGTTTCTCCCATATTGACATAATTTAAGCCCTGGATATCTGAAGCGGTAATAGATAGTGAACCGGAAAAGAAATCGGAAATAATATCATCACCATTAACGTCACTAATGATAACATTGGTAAGATTTAAAGGGTAAGTTCCACCTATTCCATCAACAAGAGCAGTAAATGAAACTATTTGCCCTTCGTTACCAGTAAATACCGTATTAGAAGGAGAATAGACAATAATTCGCAAGACACCATCCGGTAAGTTGTTAGCTATAACAACATGATCAACACTACGTGCAGACAAAGCAACAGAATTATCGACATACGAAAGAACCTCCGGTAATATCAAATCGAACTGAAATGCTACAAATTCTTCCATGTTATTGATGGTGAAACTAATTTCGGTGTTGTATCCTGAGCTGCCTACAGCATCCATAACGTGAAGTTCATTAACAGCAAAGGCTATCGCATGTAAAGTAACCGAAACTGACGGTTCATCCGGATCATTCGATAAAAAGAATAACTGGTTTTGAAAATTGCCCTTTTCCAGAGAGTTAAATCTTATCATTATCGTAGAACTATTCCCAGCTGATATTGTTAACGTAGTATCACCCAAAACTTCAAAGTAAGTATTATCAGTATAGATTCTTAATATCTCTAACGGCAAATTACCAGGATTTGATACAACCACACTTCTATCTGCATAAGATGTTAATGGAACTTCACCAAAATTCAATGATTCCGCATTCAAATTGATATCCGGCCCATACAGCGTTAAATTACCATTTGTAAAATCTGTAAGGATATTCTGAGAGCTGGCATTTCCTATGATTGGGTCGATCAGTTCAAGCTGATAGTTTCCTGGTATGGTTCCGAGAACTATCTGAAAATCTAAAATACTGCCTGTATTCCCCAAAAACGTTGAGTTTGATAAAGAATAGATAAAGATTCGGAGCAGATTGTTTTCTAAAAGTGATATTGACAAAATGTGATCTTGTATGCGATCTGTCAATATCCCTGAATTTTCAACATAGTTAACCTCTACTGGTAATTGGATATCCGTTTGAATAGCAACAAAATCTTCAGCATTATTAACATGTACTGACACCGAGATTGTATCTTCCGCAACACCAAAAACATCTGGAATAAACATTGTATTCTGGGAAAATAAGTAAATACTAAAAGTTAATATGCTGCTGATAAATAATATTTTTTTCATCATGTACCTCATCTTATTTCAGCAATAACATTTTCTTGATTTTCTGATGTTTACCTGCTTTCAATCGGTAAAAATAAACACCTGATGCAACTCTTCTGTTATTATCGTTCCTACCTTGCCAGACTATCTGGTGGTACCCTGCAGGTTGATTTTCTTGCTTGATCCTCTTTACTAACTGACCCTTGATGTTGTAGATTGATAAGACTACATCAGATTCCGTTGGCAAGGCATAATCTATCTTTGTGGTTGGATTGAAAGGATTGGGATAGTTCTTCGATACTGTGAATTTCAACGGAACAATGTTTTCTTCCGGAGTATAGTCTACTATGATCTGCTGTCCTTGTGTGTCGCTCGCTATCACGCTGTTTACGCTCTTGATCTGACCTTCATTGAGAGTGAATAAAGTTCCATTATTATTTGTTATTGGATTGTTATTCAGATTGTAGAGTACAACAAAAATTGTATCATTGGAGACAGAATAGGAATATTCCATTCTTCCCAGCAACTTTCCAGCTATTAATCTGGTATCTTCTGTAATGTTTGATCCGGTTAGACTAAACTGCATGGCAGCTATACCTGCACCGTTATTCAACTTTATAGAAGTAGCATCAACTAACATCTGAGGATTACCTTCTACTTTGTTCACAGCATATTTGGATGAACTCCTGCTGCCCATGATAATATTTACAACCTCAACAATATCCAGAACATTCACCTGACCATCCTGATTGGCATCTGCTCCATCGAAAAGGAAGGGCTGCGGATTCAGGTTGAGCAGATAATTCACAATTGTGGTTATATCGAGTACATTTACGACCAGGTCACCATTTGCATCTCCAAGTGCTGCATTAAACGGAGTTGCACTTGCCGGAACTGAATAACCACTTTCAATAAAATCCGTGCTGATCCCTGTGTACATATAATAATAGGTAGTATCGGGAATAACAGACATATCGCAATAGGTTGTATCCGTTATCATTGAAGTATTTACAAGTGTTGTATCAGAATAGGTGGAATCCGTAACTTTATAGTATCTGTACATATTGTATCCCATTAAATCCACCATGTCCTGACCATTCCATTCCAGATCCACCTTGCCAATGCCTGCCTGAGCAATAAAGCCAACAGAAGATGCACCTGTAGCATCGATTACAAAAGAAAATCTTGTGTCTTTTGGAATTTCCATTCCTTCGCAATCCTGAGCTGTCGTTACTCTGAGATGATTTATTCCATCTCCTGTCATTATTCCAAATTCATAAGTTCCCTGCCAGTTAGTGCTGTCCACCCAGGCACCTTCTATTATATGCTGTGTATATGGCTCGCAAACTCCAAAAGTAACATATGGTTGAATGCTTATATCCATTGGCTTGCTGAAAATAAGATCGAATGCTACTTCCTCACATCCAATTGGAGGAGGTGGATTGAATTCTACCTGGTAAAGAAAACCCGGAGCATCTACAATGGGGGAGGTTGCAAAGGGTTCATAGGTTACCAAACCAACTCCAAAATCATCCAGAAAATCCCAAATCCATGTATCAATGGAGTCAGTATTTGTAGTACCCCAGTAATTGTTTTGGGCATTTAAGCAGTTATCCTCATTATTTGTTTTCATACGAATTTCATATTCATTTTGATGTGTATGATTACTAATGATGTTATTATTTGTAAGATTACATTGAAATGGATTATGGTTACTACTAATAGGACCATCTATAAGGAACCCCTCACCTCTATTATTTATTATAGTATTTTTTTCAAATAAAACTGATACAGAAGGTAAGCTAAGTTCACATATATATACTGCGCCAGACCATGGTTCATTTCCATAAGTATAATTGTCATATATCAAATTATAAGTTATTGAGGGCACTCTATTATCTGAGAGACTTAACTTCATCCCTCCACCACCATAAGCTCCAGGTGTATAATGATTACTTGCACAACTATTACCACGAATAATATTTTTTGTAATAATAGCGGATGAATTACATAAGTAAATACCACCACCATGACGTGTTCTAGTATTACCTTCTATAATATTTTGAATAAGTGTGGGAGCGCCAAAGGTTATATATATACCTGCTCCAGCACCTTCACTGGTATATGGGTAAAGTGTTCCAAGATTTCCCTGAATTAAGTTATGTTCTAATAGAGAATTGGAGTCTCTTAAATAAATAGCTCCTTTTAAACTATAATCATTTTTATTACAATGATCGTGGATATAGTTATAAGCTAAATATGGTGAGCAATCCTTTATATAAATTCCTGTTCCTAATTCTATTTCCGCGTATTTAATAATAGAACCAGATATATAATTGCCGATATTATCAAAGATAGCATCAATACTTGATTCTGAGAAGTAAATACTTCTACTATCCTCATTACCCCAATCTCCCGGTGTTTGAGTCTGGCAATTTGAAGTGAAAACAATCATACTATCTTCCGTTCCTATCGCAATAAGACAACCATCAATCCGCAAATATTTGCCAGCATCAAATTGAATCCTTGTTCCGGGTTCAATAGTCAATGTTACTTCATCATCAACAAGCATATTGCCATTTACAATATAAAGATAATCATTACTCAAAGTAGTATCTTCTGATATTATTCCGCTAATATTTGTTCCTCTCTGGGTTGTAAGCCAAAATGTATCGCACCAAACAGAATCGCTATTTGCACAAATTATACTGTATTCCAGCAGAATATTAGAGTTATTTGGTGTTGTACTGCTTATATCAAGTACAAAGGGATTATCTTCATTATTTTTTGTAGCATAAGCACTTATATTTCCAAAAGTTGAAATACTATCAATAATATTTACATAGGTGGAATCGTGCCAAGGTCGTTTTAATCTCAAAATCATCTCAACAGTATCAGCTTGTGCCCAGAAATTTTTTACTGTAAAAACCATTTCAATAGTTTCTCCAGCATCCGCTATACCATCCTGGTCACAACCGGGAAATGTATCAATTACCGTATATTCCTGAGATGCTAATACCGGTTCCGGAGTTAGAGTCAGGGCTGCGTAAGCATTAATAATACCTTCAGAACTTTGTATGAGTTGTCCCAGCAATAATTCATTGGACCATTCCTGGAAATATGAACGAAGCAAAGCAACTGTTCCGGAAGCAAACGGAGCAGCCATTGAAGTACCAGTCCAGGATGCGTAAGAGTGAGCTATCATAGTAGAATAAATACTTACTCCAGGTGCTTCTACTTCATAGTTGTAACCATTATTAGTAATTGTAGGACCATTGGGGTCAAAATTAGACCAAGAAGCACTTACGGTTACCCCAATTACAAAAGGATATGCAGCAGGGAAAAAAGGATATTGTTCAACTGATAGTCCAAATGGAAAATGATTTCCAGCCGCAGCTACTATTATACAAGTTGTATAAGCATTTTCGATAGCCATTTGTAAAGTATAAGAATTTGCATAACCACCCAGACTCATATTAATAACTTTTGCACCATTATTCGCAGCATAATTTACAGCTTGTGCAAGATCTCCGTAAGAACCTGTTCCTGTATGTGATAGAGCTTTTACAATCATTATATTACTTCCCCAACTCGTTCCCGCAATCCCAATTACGTTATTTGTAGATGCTGCTGCAATACCGGATACATGTGTTCCATGTCCATTATCATCATAAGGATCATTATTATCCCAAATATAATTCCATCCTTTTATATCATCAATGTAACCATTATTGTCATCATCTACCCCGGGAATTCCATTTAGTTCAATATCATTTATCCAGATTTTATCCAATAAATCAGGATGGTCCCATTCAACACCTGTATCAATTACACAAATTATTGATGTTGAGTCACCGGTTTCTATGTCCCAGGCTTCGGGTGCTTGTATTGCTGGTAATCCCCACTGCAGGCTATAATCAGGGTCATCCGGTATAACACAAATACGAGCAATATAGTTCGGTTCTGCATAATCTACATTTGGGTTTTTCTCAAAATCCGCAACAGCTTTTTCTACATCAGTGTCATCCGGTATTTTCATCTTGTAGATATTAAAAAGTTGTGGAACTTCAATTATCTCACCTGTATAAGTCATTATTGTTTTAGTTTCTGTTCTTTTCTTTTCAGTTTTGAAAATCTTTTCCATTTCAGTTACTTGCCATTTACTAATGATCTCATTCAGGGAATTTATTCCTGTTTCAAGAATACCTCTGTTAGAGCTTATCTGAAGTTCAACATTATCTTTGAATTTTACAAGGATTTCACCTTTTACCCATTCTGGTTTGTTTGGGTCTTGTCTTGGTGGAACGATACCACCGGCATAAATTAGTGTGCAAAAAAGAATATGCACGAAGATTAAAACGATTTCTTTTTTAAACATTTTGTCCTCCTTGAATGTTTAAAATATGATTTTAACACATTATACTTTTGGTTTTTCCTATTTTAGAAGCAGCATTTTCTTGATTTTCTGATGCTTTCCTGCTTTCAATCGGTAAAAATAAACACCTGATGCAACTCTTCTGTTATTATCGTTCCTACCTTGCCAGACTATCTGGTGGTACCCTGCAGGTTGATTTTCGTGCTTGATCCTCTTTACT
>JAVCCH010000102.1 GCA_030765535.1 Candidatus Tenebribacter davisii | reverse complement strand
CTGATGCAGAAGTACATAGTGAAATAATGGTAAATGATGCAATGACGACCCTCTTTGATCTGGATCAGCATATTTCCAGAGATATGAAAGCAGAACTTGAGGCTAATGTATATTCTGGAGGATATCCGCTTACAGTGGTATTTAGTAATAAGACCAGACATTACGCAGCAGAAATATCCTGGGACTTTAATAATGATGGAGTGATAGATGCAATTAATCAGGAAACTCCAGCTTGGACTTATTATTTACCAGGAACCTATAGTGTACGTCTGGTTGTGGGAAATGCCAATGGCAGTGATGAGCTGATACTTGAAGATTTGATCAATGTAACTAATACATCCACAGATGAGCTGTATCTGGAATCTGTTCCCCAACTGCTGGGGAATTTTCCTAATCCTTTATTATTAGATGAAGACAGATCACACGAGACGGAGATTCTCTTTTATCTACCGGAAACAAAGAAAAAGGTGAAGCTGACGATCTATAACCAGCGGGGAAGAAAGGTGATCAGCAGGATATATTCTGATACATTAAGTGCGGGACAGCATCGCTGGCGCTGGGATGGGATTGATCAAAAGGGAAAGATAATAGGAAGTGGAGTTTATATTTACCAATTGAAAGTGCCGGGATATAAGAAATGTACCAAAAAATTGATGATTTTAAGATAGAAAAATTATATTAGTTTGCTTAAAAGAGATAGTTGAGAAGAATTACGTTTTGACCCAATTTCAATTTTAAGAAGAGACCTGATATCTACAACAGCACCATGATCAATAAAAACATCATAGAATTTGTTGAAATTATTGCCCCAATAAATCATTGCACATGCCATCGGAGCTCCTTTTCCACCATTTTTACCATTTACTAAGAACTTAAGTCTTGTATCATATAAAAAGCAGATTGCATTAGCTCTTCCAAATACGCAATTTTTCCAGTGACCAGTATTTGTGGCAACAGGTACAAGTGCAATTACTTCAGAGTTGAACATTTCATGTGTTTCGGCGCAGCGTGCCAGCCAATTTTTAATTGAAGTTCCTCTTAAACTGTCTAATCCGTAAGGGGGATTGACAAATATTGTAGGATAGTTCCATGTATCTATCAAGCCATCTTTATTGGGAAGTTTGTATTCTACTCTTGCATTTACTACTGAAAATTCATTTGAACATGGATCAAGGTCAATAAAGCCCCCGAGTACTTTTTTTACTGCAAAAACATATTTTTCGGGTGTTCCCCATTCCTGACTTTGAGATATAATTTTTCTTCCTGCTGTCACTTTATTATTTTACTCCATTCCTTATTATTTAAAATATCGATTAATTTTAACAGATCTGTAACATTTTCTCCATCTGGAGAAATCAGATTAAACCAGTTTGCAATTTTATTCTTATTTTTTATAAAATAGTCTGTTAGTTGACTATCGGCTTGAGAATTCATTTTAACCTTAGTGAACTGGGTAGACCCTTTTTTGTCCTTATTATAACTAGCATGAAATGCATTTTTAATTGCACTATATTCTTTCTTGGACTCTAATATAACATCAGAAATAAAACTTGTAATACCTTCATCAGTCAGAAATAGTAACCAATCATAAGCTTGTGCAAGTACCTTTAATTCCTTATTATGATTTTCCGCAGTGAACCAATTTCCATGATTACTGACAACTCCCACAGTTAAAATGAAGTCTTCCAGAAAATCATATTGATTAGATTTGATTACTTCATTAAGCAATTCGTAATAAGGTTCAGATTTTACTATCTGATTATTTTTGTAAATAATCCCATATAATTCACCAGATGGCAATCTTACTTTTTGCAAAGAAGAAACTGTTTTAGCAACGTAAGCGCCTTGTTTTGCTTTCTCAATAGTTTGAGGTCCCTTTTTGCAACCTTCCTCAATTCCCACACGTTTGCATTCAAAAATGCAGTATGGTTTATTCCACTGTTTATTAATAGTGATGTAATATTTATTTTTTTGCTTTTTGTTTATGGTTGCTACTAAATAAAAACCTTCACTTGTGCCTATTGTGCAAGCATTTCTAATAGTTCCATCTTTTGATAATAGATTATTATTTGATTTTTTATCTAAGTTTAAAGAATTGTAATTACTTGTTATCGAATTAATTAATTTCGTTGATGTAATTGATGACCCATCATTATCAATTTCAATTTTATACTGCTTCAAAACAGGATGTAGTGAAAATTCTACATTGTGAGTAATTTCTGGAAAACCAAATTCTGGCACCTTTTTTTCAATAGATATGCTATTTTCAAGTCCCCATGATTTCAAAAGGTAAAAAGTAATTATCTCAACAATTGTGCCTAAAGCTCTTCCCGCTGCTTTTTTAGGTGATTGAGTATAAGAAAAAACCTTTTCCTGAAGGTATTTCTGTAATTTATCAACAGAATTATATCTCATGTAAATCCTCCATGTTATCTATTAAAAACTAAGCTCCTTTTCACATAATCCTACTCTGATTAAATAAAAAACAAATTTCATTGTTACTATGTCAATACAATTTTTCACTTATCAGTCTTCTATGGCAGACAGATCGAGCCAGCGTTCTTCCAGTTCACATAATTCCTGATCAATAGTTTCATGTTTTTGTGAGTTTTCTTTAAAATCTGCCGGTTTCATTGTGGCGGCATTCTTAAGGATTTGCTCTTGAAGTTTCTTTTTATCTAATTCCAGTTGTTCAATCTTATTTTCAATTTCTTCCATCT
>JAVCCH010000200.1 GCA_030765535.1 Candidatus Tenebribacter davisii | reverse complement strand
GAAAAAAAGCCCCTCGGCTCACACCGAAGGGCTATTTTTTATCTTATGTTAATTTTGTATTACTTAAGAAGTAAAATAGTTGCTCCTCCCAATAAAATGGTCGGAGCTAAACATTACTTAAGAAGCAACATTTTCTTAACACTTGTATGACTTTCTGACTGAAGTTTATAGAAATAAACTCCAGATGAATTTGTGTCTGCTTGCCAGTTGTAATTATGGTAACCAGGCTCAAATGTTCTGTTCATTACAACCTGTCCTTTTGTGTTGAAAATTGAAAGTGTAGCAGTTTCATTTTCTTTCACGTTGAAGTTAATAAATGTGTCAGGGTTGAATGGATTTGGATGATTTCCAATTAATTCTGTTAGTCCTGGAAGAGGAACATTAGTTCCATTTCCTTCCATAGTTGCATTAACAGGACCCCACAATTGTGAAGTTCCATCATAAGATATTGCTTCAAGATAATAGGTGTAAGTTTCGCCATTAATTACTTCTGCATCCTGGAACATATAATCATGAGTTACTGTAGTATTTGTTGCAGCTTCTGTGTGAATAATTATGTTTGAACCTTGATATTCTCTATGAAGATTCCATAAACTCATATTAGATTCAGTTTGTGTTGTCCAACTTATTTCTACAAATTCATTTGCAAAAATTGCTGTTGTGAAGTTTGAAAGTATTACAGGAAGTGGACCGTCTCCATTAGAAAATACGATAGGAATATCAACATCACCTCTCACAACACTTGTAGGATCAAGTGTAAATGATACACAGTCAGCTGTCCAGGTAACAGGACCACTTGGAGGAACATAAACCCAAGCATCATTAACCCAATATGCAAGATTGTATGGGGTGTATCCTAATGTGGTAAGATCAAGACAAATTGTTACAAGAACAGGTGCACCATCGTCAATGGTTAGAGTAAAATAGTAACCAACATTGGCAGGGTTAACTAATAGATCTTCATGAGGAAGACCAGTACCATAACCTGAACCGGGAAGAGAAGGAACACCAACATCTATCGAACCGGTCATTCCATCACCCCAGTCAATGATTGGAGGTCCAGATGAAAGCGCTTGCCAGTTGAAGGCAGTGCCAAAATCCCAATGTGCTGTTGTATTGAAATAAAGTTCACCAAATGCAGCTGGTAATAAGAATAACGCACTATTAAGAAAATTGGCAGATCCAGCAACAACTGGAGTATCAAAAAGCCGTAAATAAATATTTTCACCAGCATTTGCAGTTGGCTCAGATCCTTGTCCAGCTGCATTCCATAAAAATGGTATTGGTGTGTAAAGTTGACCAGGCATTCCTGTCCAGCTTGAATCCCATGGAAATTCAAAGTAGTTATTTCCAGGAACTCCTGTTACTAAAAGGTCATCTCCACCAGGTGTACCATCCGGATTTGGCGCATCAATTATACCATCCACACCTGGCAGCATAATTTGACATAATGTACCATCTGGAACTGGTGTAACACCATCAGGCATAAGTAATGTTAAGCCAGTCACAAAATCAGTTGTAGCAATAGATCCTTGATAAGATTGAGCTGACAAACCAGCAACAACGCTAATTAAAAATAAAACCCACATAAATTTTTTCATTGATTCCTCCTATTTTTGTGTTTTTCTTGTATTATTAACATTCTTTGTTTTGTTATCGAAAGTTTTTCTGATTTGACTTTTTTGTTGTTTGAAAGGAACATAAAAGTCATCTGCACCGGTTGCAGGATATGAATAGGCAGCTAACCCAGAGTGTCCATTTCTAATTATTAGATAGTACGCTTTTCCTGGAGTAATTGCAAAATCGCCAACCCACAAACTTGTGTTTGAATTATACCATGCTGAGGCACCCCCAACTTCTTGGATTTGATCTGAGAATACAGGATTTGCACCACCCTGGAATCCAGCAGTAACTAATCCTAAATCGCTAACCATCTTTGTAGAACCAGCTTCTCTAAAACCAACTGTTGTATAGACATTTGGTAATATTGGATCATAATTAACTATAGTAGTATTGTCAACTAATCCACAAACATAAATATCAGCTGCAGGATGAGCGGCTCTAATTACAGCGTAATAAGCTTTTGTAACATCAACAGCAAAATCACCTACCCACAAACTTGTGTTTGAATTATACCAGGCAGATGCGCCACCAACTTCTTGGATTTGATCTGAGAATACAGGATTTGCACCACCCGTGATATAGGGAGCACCTGTACCATCTGAAAATACTACAGAAGCCATCATGCCATCAACTTCTAACGGAAGGGAAAATGTTGTATAAACATTCGCTGGTGCATTAACTTTAACAAATCCCACTGTTTCACTTGGTCCTGATTCCAAGGCCATTAACGAGCCTAAGAAAAGAACCAGAATACTTAAAATTAAGAACTTTTTCATTTTTTTCTCCTTTTAAAATTTAATTTTACTTTCACTATATTTATTTTCGATATTAACTACTGAACAAAATAAATTTTTATTCTCTCTTTTTGTCAAGAATATTAAATTTATTTTTAGATTGGGATCAGCTACAGTTAGCTGATCCCCGCCTAAATTACCTTCTTTATTAATTATTTGCTGTGACAACATAGAAATATTTTGTTCCAGTAGCTGATTCTGTATAAACACCAGTTACATTTCCAGTTTCTACATTAGTCCAACCGATACTTGGGAATGCTGAATAAGGATTAGTGCTTCTGTATACATTATAATTTAAGTAAGGTTTTGCATCCCACGTAACCTCAACTTCATCAGGACCATAATTGATATTAATTTCAACTTCCGGTGGTTCTATATAAGTAGGTTCACATGGTAGGCAATTTATGACCAAAAGGTAAGGGCCAGTAGTTTCCCAAGGATTAAGAACTCTTATATATACCCTACTTAATGGTGGGAAGCAGTTATCCGCGTAATCAATTTGTGAATCATGAGTTTCTGCATCCGGGAATGTGCCATTATAGTCATCATTTGAAGCAGCTAAAGTCGTGCAGTCATCCCAATATAATTCTACCGCTGTATCTAATCCTCCTCCAACAGCATATTGACCAGGTGTATCATTAGCAAATACTCTTATCTCAAGTGCAGTCCAGTTTGTTTCATCTGTAAGATCAACATACCACCAGTCTTCTAGATCAGTAACATCCGTAAGGTCACCACAATAAGCATATTCGCATAGTGCCTCATTTGCTGTCATACAATCATCATTTGGTTCTAATTCACTACCTCCACCCGTTTTAAGGTCAGGCGGATTGTCTTCACAATCCCATGGTGGTGTTCCTTCAGTTACATTTATCTCATATTCAAATGCAATACCGCCATCTGCATCAATTAAATTCGCTGGCCAAAAAACTGTTGTGGGTCCTATAATACCGGTGAATATCATGTTATACCCTTGGAATGTGTTAGTACATACAATCCAACCAAGACCACCATCTCTTAAAATGTAACCATTACAATTAGCACAATCAGGCAATACAACAATTCCAACGCTGGTAGGATCTGAATCAACAGCACATATTGTAATTTCAAGATCATTTACAGTATTTGGCAAATCAATTTCATACCAAACTGTTCTCCAGTCTAAAACACCAGGACAATCAACATAGGCGCATTCATTACTACCACTTCCAGTAGCCGGGTAAGTTGTTGAAACAACTTCGGCATTAATACATTCATCATTTGCTGGATGAATACAAGCATCACCAGTTATATCAACCGTAGCTATATCTCTTGTTCCTCCCGTCCAAACTATTGATAATACCGTTGAATGACTTGCAACACTTGTAGGTGCATATTGCACTTCAATTGTGACAACATCTGTTGGAATTGTAGCTGGAACACCCACAACATTAACTATAGTGAATTCAGGATCTCCAGCTAGTGTGATATCTGATTCATTTGCAATATTTATTGTTCCAGATCCAAGATTACTAATAGTAAATATCTGAGTGAATACATCGTTAGGCTCTATATTAGTAAAATGATATGACTCAGGATCAACGGAAAATACTGGACCTGCTGGAATTGTACCTTCCAAATATACCGCTCTAGTCATCTCATAGGACGATAAAGTAAATGTACCTCCCGAAACACTATATGTGTTCCCGCCAAAGTTATTAGCTCCCAAAACATATGGACAGCCAGTAGCAGAGCGTGGATCAGTAACAACAGAAACATAGAAATCACCAGTTACAACTAATGGTATAGGTAATGTATGACTATTTTCTACATAATGAACTGCCGTTAAATCACCTGATTCATATAGTACCGTGACTTGATCAGAATCGTAGATCTTAAAATGGTATTGGTCGAAATCCCAAGATCCATCATAAAACCAGGTTGAAACCTGTTCAATTGTAGCAGGATAAGTTAGGCTGAAATCGACTAACTGGAATAATGTAGAAGATTCTTCATATCCAGAAAAATATGACGTTACAGCACCTATACCGCAATATTCATACCAGTCATAAGCCCTGCTTGGATCTGGTCTGGTATATGAGTGATCACCCAAGTTCTCTTTGATATCAATAGCATGAGGTTTCTGGTGTGAATTTTGAAATGTAATTAATGCTTGATTTGCCAGAGCAAAACTAACAATAACTAACAATGTAAAAACTAAAATCAACTTTTTCATAAATTTTCTCCTTAAATAAGTTTGAAATCCAAAAATAAATAATTTTATTAGCGATTTTTACGCTTCAAATTGGTTTTCGATATTAAATTTCATTAATTTAAAATAACAGTTTCTTTAAAAACCTCAATTAATATTTCAACATTTTTCCTTTATTAACTAATCTTTAGAGATTTTTTTACTAATTCAGCTTATTAGCATACCAATCTTTTGATCAAATAAAATTACTGTCAATTTTTTATTTACTATTGACTTAGATTGAATAAAATTATTGAAAACACAAAATGCAAATTTAAAAAAAAATAAATAAAACATACTCGCTATAAAAACATAAAAAAAATCGTAAAACAAATTAAGGCTTCAAATTTAGTTAGATAGTAATTTTCATTTAATTACAATTTCGAAGTTTAACTTCAACACTATTTATTTTTGATATTAACTTATCAAATTAATTTCCGGGTCGACTTTGAAAGCCGGCCCGGAATATTTTTACTTATTTTCTAGTTCTATTAGAACTTTCTTCTCTTTCGGCTGTTCCTCTTGTTGTTCCAATGATAACTTGAGGACCTTTTTCAGTTAATCTATGTAAAGTAGGATCTGTATAAGTTTGAGCTGGATTAACACCTCTCACTAATAATACATCCGCTGTTACACGATAGAATGTATTAACTGCAGGAATACCAGAGACAGTTAAACTACCAGTAGTAATTTCAGTTCCCTCTACAGTTGCAAAGATTCCATAAGGATCTGTGTCGCTGTATACTGTGTATTTTAATCCAGCTACATAATCCCAGGAGACAACAACTTCACCTGCAACATCATCCACAACAATTCCAGCACTAGCTGGAGCTGTAGGTGTGAAATCTACAGGAAGTATATCTACTGAATAGTTGAATGCAACGTTATTATCAAGGGCATCAATTGCGTATGCAGGCCATAAGAGTGTTGTAGGTCCTTCTACATCATTGTAGAATACTTCTGCACCCTGGTAACCAGTTCCACATGAGTCTCCCCATGTAGCTGATGTATAGAGTATGTAATCATCGCATGCACAATCATCCATCAATACAACACCAACAGATGCCATATCAACACCATCACCGCATTGTGTGATATAAATATCCTGCATTGCATAAGGCAGATCAATTTCATACCATATTGTAAACCAATCCAAAACGCCTGGACAATCAACTGCAGTACATTCATTTGAACCGCTTGCTAATGTTGTTGGATATGGTCCGCTTATAGCAATTGCATCTTCACAATCATCATTGGCAACAGCAGGACATCCTTCAGCTGTGATCACAGCATCAGTTACAGCTCTTGCTGTTCCCCAGTTTGCTGACAATGTGGCTGAGTAACTAACTGCAGCCGCAGATACTAATTGAACTTCAACTAATAGTGTATCAGATGGAAGTGTAACCGGATATTCGTTGCTGGCTGTGATGCCTACTATTGAGATGGCAGCATCACCGGTTAGTGTGATATCAGCAGCACTGTTCACAGTTACCGTTCCCATACCTATGTTATATAAATTGAATACAGTAGAAATAGTTGTGCCTATTGGAACATTTCCGAAGTCATAAAGACTTGGAGCAATTGCCAATGTAGCAGGTGGGCAAGCATAATCAATTATTGTATCGATTGGCTCTACACTATAGGCACCTTGAGCTATCAATAATGCATCATCAGTAATACGATAGACATAATATTCATTTTCGTATCCATAGCTTCCAGCAGTATAATCAAAGATCAGTTCATCACCAGAGTTTGAAGTAACAAGTGTAGAATCTGGTCCGGCTCCGGATGCTATAGTAAGTCCACTTAATGCTAAGAAACCATTACGGTATACATCAAGTGTACCTCCATTCCAACCATCACCGTATGAATCAATAAGAATCACATAATGATCGCAAGTTCCAGCTCCTGTAGTTGAGAATGTAATTGGTCCTATCCAAACACTTTCTTCTCTTACTCCACCATCGCAATCTGCTTGTACATACCATTGATATAGAGTTGCAGAAGCTAATCCTGTGAGTGTATCAGGATTTGTTGTGTTGGCGATTATTGTACCTGTACCTTGAGTGAATCCAGCTGGACCCCACTCAACATTCCAGTTAGTTTCAATTCCACCAGGTGTCCAGCTTATGATTGCTGAATTATCTGTTATTGTGCCAGTAGTTAAATCACTAGGTGAAGGACAAGAAGGAAACTCATCCACAACAACATCATCAATGAGAATATCATTATAGTAAGCTGTTGCAGCTACTTCATCAACTATAAAGTTGAACTGAACATCACCTGTGATTGAGTAAGTACTAAGATCTAATCTTACAATAAACCAATCAGGAGCATCACCTGTCCAAGTATAGATGCCTGCATTCCAAGAATCACCATCCCAGAAATCAACAGTAAGAGTATTGTTATCTCCAGGGGTATTTGCATTATTACTGAATAGATAGAACTCAAGCATTGGAGTTGTAAGTCCGCTTACATCAATAAATGGAGTTGATAATGTAATACCTGTATCTGATCCAGAACCTGAACCATCAACCCAAGCGTAATTTGTTCCACCACCAGATGTATGGTCACCGGCAGGAGCTGCACCATATCCGGCACTTGTATTAAATCTCCAGTTTTCTGGTCCACTCATAGCCCAGCAATCTGGAACAAATGCATCTTCAAATGCTTCAGTAAATGGAGCTGTAAATGAAAGACAAAGAGTAGTGAATGTGATAGGTCCAACCCATAAGCTTTCATCACCAGGTGTAAATGGTCCGTTACAATCGGCTTGCACATACCATTGGTAAGTTGTGTTAGGTGTTAAGCCTGTGAGAGTTGTTGGATGTGAACTAATAGTAACAGCATTTCCTGTTCCAAGTGCGAAACCAGTTGTATCCCATTCTACTAGCCAGTAAGCTTCAGACCAACCTTCAGCCCAATTCAGTGTTGCACCTGCTGCAGTAATGGCAGATGTTACAGGATTTGTTGGAGCAGGACAAGCTACAAGAGTTGTAAATGAAATAGGTCCAACCCATTCACTTTCAGCATCTGTTCCACAATCTGCTCTTACATACCATTGATATGTTTGTTCATTTAAGAGACCGGTTACAGTATATGGATTTAATGTTACGCTATGATCTGGTGTACCGTCGAAAGTAGCACCAAGTGTATCAATTTCAATTTCCCATGTAGTAGCTGTTCCCATTTCAGTCCAGCCAAGATCAGCTTGTGCTGGTCCAACATTTGTAGTGGTTTGTACAGTTGGGTAAGGACAACTTGCCAGTGTTGTGAAAGCAATAGGTCCAACCCAGTCAAGTGTATCACCACATGTTGGCATAATATACCATTCGTAATCTGTATCAGCAAGAAGACCTATTACACCGTAAGGACTGCTAACACCACTATAAGTTGGTGTATCATTAACATCAAATGCAAATCCGGCTGTGTCAATGATAACTTCCCATGTTGTTGCTTCACCATGATTGTACCATACTAGATCAGCTGTAGTTTGAAGTATATTCTCTGTTACTACAGAATCTGCAGGAACACAAGAGTCTAATGAGATTGTGATATCACCAGTACCTGAGTTGGTTGAGTAAGCACCAACCTGGATGATATAGTCTTCACCAGAAACTACCGGCATATCTAAAATTTGAGATTTTAGAGATCTGGTAATGGTAGGACAACCATCATCATCATAAGCAAGTTCAGTTGTAGGAACACAATCATCATAAATTGCTAATTTTGTATCGAAACCACCTGTGTCTGGATCGAGACAAAGGTCTACATCAAGATAACCTGATGCAACAGCAGTGTAAACATAGAATATATCCTGGTTAATATCGTGAGGATTTCCATTAAATCCACTGGTAGTTGCTGTAGTATTATCAAATGGTTGGTCAGTTACGTTACCAATCGCAATAGCATCAGAACAAATGTCATTTGCAACTAAAGTAGCGAAAGAATGAGGACCTGTCCATGTACTTGTTGTTCCGCAATTAGCTTGAACATACCACTGGTAACCTGTACCGGCTGATAAACCTGAAAGAGTATAGATTGTATCATTAATCCCAGTAACTGTGGTTCCGGCACCTTGTACAAAACCAGTTATACCCCATTCAACATTCCATAAAATTGCAGGAGTAGGATTAATTTCAACCCAGGCAAGGTCAGCAGAAGTTTGAGTAACATTTGTAACTACCTGACCAGTTGGGTTGAAGCAAGAAGGAATTTCTTCAACTACTACATCATCAATAAACAACTTATAGCCATCTAAGCCCCCAGATGGAACATGGAAAGCAATATAAACATTGCCTGAATAAGCACTGATATCAATTGAATTCTCAGCATAAGTTGTATTTGAAAATGATGTATTTACCATTAGTGTACTATCAAAATCAGCAGCAGTTTTTCCTGTTGTAGAGAGTAGTACTTCGAAATCATTTGGTTCACCACTACTTTGAACCCTATACCAATATCTCAGTCTTTCGTTACCTGTTAAAGTGATCTGAGGAGTGATAAGGTAATCATCGTTAGCACCGGAATTATAGTCAGTATACATCATGGCTACTTCTGGTGAACTGTTATAGTTTGTTGTGTAATCCATATTCCATGCATCGGAATCAACGTTTTCATCTAATACAGTCCAACAATTTTGAGTGCCAGTGAAGTCTTCAGTAAATGGCACAGTAAATGTATTACAAAGAGTACTAAATGTGTTCGGTCCTGTCCATGCACTTGTTTCTCTAGATCCACAATCAGCTTGTACATACCAATCATATGATGTAGCATCAGTTAAACCGCTATAAGTGTATGGATTTGTTACACCGGATTGTGTTGGTGTTCCGATTGGCGTGAATCCGGCAGCACCAAGTTCAATATTCCAGGAAGTTGCTGTTCCGTTTTCAGTCCAGCCAAGAGAGGCTGATGTTGCAGTGATAGTACCTGCCGTAAGAACTGTAGGAGCAGGACAAGCTGGAATTGCTTCTATTGTTACATCATCTAAATACAAGTTCCAGCCATCAGCAGGAGACTGGTTTCTTACAAATGCAATATAAACAGTATTAGTATATGCACTCAAATCCAATATATATTCTGCAAAAGTTGTAAAGTCAATTGTAGTTGAGGGCATTACCGTGGTAGTAAAGCTTGCTATATTAGCATCTGTTGTTGAAAGCAAAACTTGTAATTCATCAACTTCTGAAGTTGAAGCTGCTCTTGTCCAGAATTTAAGTCGATAGTCAGTTGTAGTTCCCAAGTCTAATGGAGGAGTAATTAGCCAATCATCATTTGCTGCATTATAATCAGTATAAAGCTTGGCACTTCCTGTTCCTGAATGAACATAAGTTGATGAAGTATTTTGAATCCATTTATCTCCATCAGCATTGTTATCAATAACTGCCCAGCATTCTGGAGCTGCAGGATCTCCAACCCAAGCATCATCAAATCCTTCTGTATATGGGAAAGATGTAATAGCATCACAAGGAGATGAACCAGTTAAAGCAACAGGGGTTGAAGCACCACCACCAATATTGGTTATATCACCGTTATACATAGTATTAGATGTTGTTGGTGCAAATTGTGCAAAAATTGAAGTACTGGCAAGTGTAGGTGCTGTATAAGCAACAGTAACAGAGGAAGTATAAGGACCTCCTGTTGTCAATGAAACACCGTATCCTGTAGGAGCAGTAACAACAATGGGACCTGCTGTAAGATTTATACCAGAAAGAGCATAACTTTGTTCAGCAGAAGTACTGCCACTTAAAATAGAACCAAAATCTAAAGAACTTGGTACTGCAATTAATGAAGGCAGTGTATTTACATCCAAAGAAATATCATCAATTGATACATAATAAGGTGCGTAATTCTCATCTGCTCTAATCCCAATAAAATAAGTACCTGTGGTAGCTGGAGTAAAGGTACCACTAAAATTTTGATACTCTCCATTAGTTACTACAGTTGATGCAATTATAGAATTTGTCATTCCAGCGACATCACCCGTAGTACCATAGCTTGCCAAGATATTTGCACCAGATGTAGCATCTTGTCTAGCATAAAAGGACAAAACATATTGCGTGCTAGCAGTTAATGTTACAGATTTAAACATCCATCTAGTGTTTCCATATTTTAAATATGCATTCCATAAGCCTGTACGAGAAGTCCTATTATAGGTAGTTAAAGAAGTATTCGCGGTCCAAACGCCAGTTCCTGAAACTGATTCTTGAGTCCAACCAGCGACTGCTGTTTGGTCAGTATTACCAGATTCAAAACCATCAAAGAAGATATTTTGAGCCCACGAACTTCCAGTCCATAATATCAACGCCATGAAGACTAAAAGTATTTGTAATTTTTTCATAAATTTTCTCCTTAAAATAAGTTTAAATTCAAATATACAAAATTTAGTAATGATATTAACGGTTTGATTGGATTTCGATGTTCAAGATTACTTAAAATTTAACAGTTTCTTTAAAAAACCTCAATTAACATTTCAACTTTATTCCTTACATTACACTCTTAACAACCTTTTTTACTATTTTAATAAAATAACACACCAATTTTTATATCAAATTAAATTTCTGTCAATTTTTTTTGATACAGGCTTTTAATAGAAATTAATATCAATTTATTTGTAATTCTTTTTATTACAGTAACTTATTTTCCTTATATATGCTATTAGACGTAAAACATGTTTAAATAATATTTTTCATTATAAACGCGGAAAACTTTGTTATTAAGCATTTAGAGTTTTATGTAAATATTGCTTTGCCGACTTAAAAAAAGTTCAATCAATTTTACGCTATTTTCAAAATTCAATCGCTGCAATTTATTGATCATTATCCAGAGGTAATCCATTTTTTTCCCAACCGATAATACCATTCTCTAAATAAAAAGCTTCTTCAAAATCTAGTTCTTTCAT
This sequence comes from Candidatus Tenebribacter davisii, assembly GCA_030765535.1. Taxonomy (GTDB): domain Bacteria; phylum Cloacimonadota; class Cloacimonadia; order Cloacimonadales; family TCS61; genus Tenebribacter; species Tenebribacter davisii. Next base: position 3,143 of record JAVCCH010000200.1, on the reverse strand, counting down.
CTTAATAACTGCTTCTTTACTCAGCATGTTATCATCGCTATATAATATAAAAATTTTATTTTTATTTAATATCCTTACTATATTTAAATAATTTTTATTAAATTCGATATTTATAGCATCAGGAATGTGTTTTAATTTAAACTCCTTTTCAGATCTTAGGTCAATAATAACTAATTTATCGCTTCCTTTATACTCTTTTATCATTTCATAAGTCTTTTTTTCTGGGATCGTCAGTTCCTTTTCACTTTTGTTTAAAGCAGGTGCATCTTTCTTCATCAAACCTTGAACCAACAATCTAACAGTGCTGCTTTGGGGATCATTTGAAATTATCGTTATGTATGCTTTCATGTTGCTAGATGCTTTTATCGGTTTAGCAGTTATTATGATCTTGCCTTTCTCTTCCGGCTTAACAATCGGATCAAAATTCTGAAGTTGAAATAGATTATTGTTAATTTCAATATTACGGATTATCAAATCAGTTTTACCTTTATTTTCAAAGAGAATTTCTGTACTTTTTGTTTCATTAATTTTAACATTCCCTATATCAAGTCTATTCTTTGGAAGGAATATTATAGGAGCCTCTGCCAATTCCTGTTTAGTAAGTTTGGAAAAATCTTCAACCTTGTTTGCAATAACAGTGAGTGTACCGGAGACATTCTTCTCGCTAGCTTTGATATTAAATCTGACATGATCAGTTGATTTACCGTAATTCTCTTTTTTCTTAGAATTATAGGTAACTGTTATTTTTCCTCTTTCACCAGGTTCCAATGTTTTATGATCAATTTTCACTGAAATGTATTCGGGTGGATTTAGTACACTAAGCTCTATTTTATCTTTGGTGGAATTTTCAATTTCAACAACTTGTTTTACTTTGTTAGGATAAAGAACATCTTTAAAATCTATCCGGTTAGAATCACTATTTAAGAATCCAATTCTTTTTCGTAATTTTCCTGAAGTGGGGATAACATTTCCTTTGATTCGTAAGACTGTAGTATCCACATTTATGTTTGTATTAACCTTTATTGTTTTGTTAAATTTTCCTGGTCTGTTTTCAGCTTTATATGCTACTTTAACAAAACCCTTTTCTTTGGGGTTAATAATACCAGTTGACCAACTGGGAGATGTGCAACCTCAACCCGCCTTTACTTTCGTGAGTTTGAGTGGTTCATCTCCGGTATTTTGAAAAACATAATTGTATTCATATGGCCCCTCATCTTCTTTGATGTCACCAAAATCATACTCTAAAGTATCAAACTTGATAATCGGTTGAGAAAACAACAAAAATGTAGACGACAAAATTAAAATTAATGCAAATAATCTTTTCATTTTCTTTTACCTCTATATATTTTTTTATTTAAATTTTAGTTTTAATTTCCAGGATCAGATACTTTTAATCTATTATTTTTCCAACCATCCATGCCTTCAGACATGTGAAATATATTTTCAAAACCAAGGTTGCTCATGATCTCTATTGCTTCTTCACTACGAATTCCGGATTTGCAATATACCAGATATATTCTTGATCTATCTAAAAGCTGAATTGTTCTATAAAAATTCTTATCAAGAAAATCAAAATTCAAAGCTTCTTCAAGACATCCGTTTTCATATTCTTTGGGAGTTCTTACATCCAGGATAACAAGATCATCAGAATTTTCATATTTCTTTATCAGATTATTAGCAGTATTCACATTAACATTTGTAATTCGCATTTGAGGAGCTTTTTTCTTTTCGATAGATGTGTCCTGTGATCTGTTCTGCATTTTTTTTGAACCAAAAATTTTAAGGATTGATTTGCTATTCTTGGGATCATTTGTAATCACTGTTACCTGTGCACTCAAATTTTTAGATATACTTTCTGGATTTGTACTAATTGTAAGCTTCCCTTTTCCACCAGGTTCCACGATCCTATCATATTTAACTAATGTAAATACCTTGTTTTTGATCTCAATATTCCTGATTATCAGATCATTTTTCCCATGATTTTCAAATTTGAGTACAACATCTTTAATTTCATCAGCATCAATTTCGCCAAGATTGATAAATTTCATTGGAAAATAAATTACAGGGGCATTAACTAACTCTTGGATAGATAGGCTAGAAAAATCCTCTACTAGATTTGCTGTAACATAAATATTTTTTTTGTTTCTGATTGAACCGATTTGCATATATATTTGAGGTGTATCCTTTGATGATCCGTATGTATGTATAAAATTTGAATCAAAAGTAATGATGATCTCCCCTCTTTCTCCTAGCTTTAAGGTTTCAGGGTCAAATTCCAGTTTAAGATGTTTCGGGCATTTTGCAACACTCATTGTGATAACCGTGTTTTCAGCATTCTCTACCTCAATTTTGTGAGTAAGTATCTGTTTGTGGACTACATCACCAAAGTTTATACTGTTTTCTGAACTTCTTAACACTCCAATTTTTTTTCGTAACTTTCCTTGAGTTGGGATCACATTTCCTTTAATTGTTAATTTTGTGATCTCTTCATTTATGGAAGTATATACTTTTATAGTTTTGCTAAAAATTCCGGGTCTATTCTCAGATGAATATGCTACCTTAATGAATCCATCCTCTCCTGCTTGTATCTCTTCAGTTGACCAACTGGGAGTTGTGCAACCTCAACCAGCTTTTACTTTAACGAGCTTGAATGGTTCATCACCTGTATTCGTGAAATTATATTCATGATCATATGGTCCACTATCTTCTGCTATCTCACCATAATCATGTACTAAATTATCAAATGTAATTTCTGCTTTCACAAATAACATAAAATTCAAGGATACTAATATTATTAGAATTACTATTTTTTTCATAAAATTATCTCCCTTTATGTATAAGGAATAGAAAGTTCAGAAAAATCTATATTCTTTTCAGTTTGAACTTATCAAAATAAATAATCTTTAAAATTTTTATTTTTTTTCCTTAAAAGCTAAAAATGAAAAATTAAAGTCTCTGTCAAGTTTGATGTTTATTTTGTGATATTTTATTATTAACTATTTTATTCAAATTATATTAATCTACCCATCCCCCGAGAAAGCAGGAATTATTGATTCGTAACTATCTTTATAAATAAGTAATTAATCCGTAAAAATAACTGCAGAAATGTGTTGAAAAGAAATGTTCCTATTTTAATATTGATT
>JAVCCH010000080.1 GCA_030765535.1 Candidatus Tenebribacter davisii | reverse complement strand
CTCACATCGGTTTTTGGAGTGGAAAGGATGTTGGTTGGGCAGATGACGATAAAGACTATACTGTTGTAGGTATTGATGGAATTATTGGTATTGAATATAACTTTGAAGAACTTCCTTTCAATATTGGCTTGGACTGGAAACCTGCCTTTAATTTAAGTGGAAATACTGAATTCTGGGGTGATGGTGGAGCATTATCATTGAGGTTTGTTTTTTAACTACTACAAAAACATAATTGGAGAAGAAAATGAAAAAATTAATTTTAATATTGATCGTAATTGTAGCAACAGCAGGATTATTTGCTGAAGATTGGAATACAGCAGCAGATATTTCTATTACGATGAACCAAAACGCTTACAGCGATAATTGGGCAGGTGGAGAAAGAGGTTCGATTTCCTGGGTATTCAATGCGAATTTCTTAGCGGAAAAACAGTTAATAGCAAAAGTGCATAACAAAAACACACTTAAACTTGCTTTTGGTCAAACACACAATCAGATGGTTGATGAAATGGAAAGTAAATACTGGGCAAAACCAGAAAAATCAACTGACCTCATCGATTTCGAATCAATGTTCCGTTTTACACTTGGTGCTTTTGTAGATCCTTTTGCCAGTTTCAGAGATGAGACACAGTTTTTGGATATCAGTGGTGAAGAGACAAAATTGTTAAATCCGAATAATCTAACAGAAGCATTTGGTATAATTAAAGTCTTTGTTAAAGATGATACTCAAGAACTAAGTACACGTTTAGGCGGTGCTTTCAAACAATATATTAACAGTAATCTTGATGTGAATACCAATGATGGCGGTGTGGAATTTGTTGCTATATATAGAAAGCCTTTTGCTGAAAATATGATCAAATATTCCACAAATTTGAATCTCTATAAACCATTATTCTATTCACTTTCAGATGATGAAACTAATCCAGCTTACAACGAAAACTGGGAAACTGTTCGTATGAACTGGCAACACAATGTTGATATTAGTTTAACTAGCTTGATCAATTTGAAACTTTATGTTCAGCTTCTATATAATGAGATGGTTATTGATGAAATCCAATTCAAAGAGACTCTTGGTTTAGGACTTAGTTATAAATTGTTTTAAATAAGTTTCTCGTTAGCAAGTTGAACTTGCTAATGCAACACAAGTTGATAAGTTCAACTTATCAACAAGAGAAAAGCCCGGTCTTAGATCGGGCTTTTGTATTTTACTATTAATTTAGAATGATTTGATAAAATTTTTCTACTATCTCATTAAATCCATACGCAAGCTCTGTTGCAGCTGCTTCCTGGCGTGTGAACCATTTTAATTATTGTCCTTCCATTAGCTCTATTTCATCAATATCTAAATTTACTTCTTTCCAAAATGTATATTCAATTCTGTCATCGAATTCTTTTTGGCAAAACATTTTAAAATCATTAAGTTCTAAATTCATTTCCTCTTTCATTTCGCGTACTATACAATCTTCAGGAGTTTCATCTGTTTCTACATGTCCATCAGGAGCATCCCACATATTACGATATGGCAAGCTAGGTTTGTCATCTCGTAATAATAAGAGTAATTGTTTGCGATCGTTTATAAAAATTATGCTGGCACCGGAATGTTTCATGATACAAAAAATAGACTCTCCTATTAAAAGAAGAGCCTATAAATAAAACTTACATTTAAGCTATTTTGTAACAGTAACAGTTCTAGATGTAACTGTTACATAACTTGTGAACATATTAAAAATGAAATCCATAACACTAGTTTCAGTTTTGATCTCATAATCTACAGCTTCATCAGCCATCTGGTTTGTATCTACTTCGTTAAGTGGGGCAAGCCCAAATAAAATATACCACTGACGAGCTTCTACAACTTGATTGCCCTGAGCACCATTACCAACCTGATGGATATTAGCTGAACATCCAACCAGAGCGATAACTGCAATAAGTGTGATTAATAATACGATTTTTCTCATTAACTTTTCCTCCTTTTATTATTTGATTTTGCTTTGCAAAACTATCTTATTTATATTTTTTTAATTGTCCCAATTGATGACTCAATTGACCTTAACTCTTTTTCATAAAATCTAACGGGTAAGATATAATCGATCATAAAAATTTTCTGCTCACTATTTGCTGCGATCAGTTTGATTGTAATAAGTTCATCTTTTGTGAAGATGAGTTGATGAAAATCAAAACCATTATAAGAAAACAATCCTGCATTAAATTTAAGATCATAATTACTCATTTTAAGCTCAGCAATGTAATTGTTAATTGTTTCATCTGCCATAAATGTACTTTCAATGGTTGAAAGAAAACATGTGAAGGAACTTTCCATATCCATAAACACATTAAGCGGGATAATAACGACACCAGTCGTATCAATGGAAACAGATAAATTTTCTTTAATCGAATTAAGTAGTTGAAGACTGATCTGATCCCAATTTATTGGTGGATAAAAACTTATGCCAGCGTTAGTACAATGATACTCTTCTGATAATAGAGATTTGTCCACTGTAAATGAAACTTCAGCAAAATTTGTTGAGACCTGTTTTTTTTCACAGGCAAGTATTAACACAACAATAAATAATATGATTATTATTTTTTTCATTTTAGTGATTTCCAAAATTAATTTTGAACAAAAGTTTGAATCTCATTTTTTTAGGCAAGATATTTTACGATATATAATTTTTTGTCTATGAAGCGATATTAGTGAATATTTGAGTCATCGGTATATAGATTAATCTTTTGGGATATTTTGTTTGCCTGTCATTTTTTCAATTTTTAATTTAATGAACATTTTTTTCCAAAATCGGTTTTGGTAGAGGATAATTTTTGCCCCCATAATGATGGAACATGATATTAATTGCATTTTGTTTCTCTGCAATATCCAAAATGAATTCTGCTTTCCCATAAGTTATCACACTCTTATAGTACATTGTCCAATCATCTTGGGCAATGTCATTGACCAACTTATTGTCTCTATTAAAAACAATGCAGACATTTGGATTGTCTTTTAAGATTTCTATTTTCTCACCTTTGAGAGCACAATGAAAATAAATCGTGTTGTCATGAAATCCAAAATTGATTGGTAATACATATGGCAAATTACCTTTACTCATTCCCAGGTAACAAACCTGTGTTTTGATAATAATATCCAACATAATATTTTTTGTCTGTAATCTCTTTTTCTTCTTTTTTCATGAATTGACTTCTAATAATTTTGTATTCTTTTTAAATTTTCAGGATTCAGTGGTTAAGAATATTGTTGAGAT
>JAVCCH010000107.1 GCA_030765535.1 Candidatus Tenebribacter davisii | reverse complement strand
TCTGTTCCCTTTGACCACTCGGGAACCCCTCCATTATATGGTGCCGACAGTAGGAATCGAACCCACAACCGCTCGATTACAAGTCGAGTGCTCTACCGTTGAGCCATGTCGGCAATCTGATGTCGAAGCAGAAAAATTTTTTGAAATTTCTCTGTCAACAATTTTCACTTATATATAGATAAAAAGACCTAATACGACCGAATAGACAAAAAATTTTCTTTGGCTATATGTGTCAAATCTTTTTATATATTTAATTAAAAAAATCTTAGTGTTGAAAATGATTAGTTTGTATCAGAATTTAAATGCCAATTTTAGCGTAGAATAACAAGTTAGGGTAAAATTGAAGTTTTAAATGATATTCCTATTTTTCAATACTCCATTCGGTTCCTTCTGGTGTATCTTTGAGAACTACCCCGATTTTCTTCAGATCATTACGGATCGCATCTGCCATTTTCCAGTTTTTTTCCTTTTTAAAACTAATTCGATAATTTATGATAAGGTCGATTAATTCGTTTGAAATGTCGCTGATCTCATTATTTAGTTTCTCTTCAATATTCATAAAGAAACCTAACACATTACCAAGTTCAATCAATAGATGAATATAGATTGGATCTTTTGTCTTATTGTAAGTTTTAGTAATATCGAATAAAACTGAAATTGCTTTCGCAGTATTAAAATCATTGTTCATTGCAGAAATGAATTCATCTTTATATTTGAGATGAACATCTGAATATTCAAATTTATTATCTTTTATGCTCAGGTAATCAGATTCTTTTAAAATATTGTAAAAATTTTTCACAGCCTGTTTTGATTCTATAATGATACTTTCATTAAAATCGATTGGGCTTCTATAATGTTTGGAAAGGAAGAAAAAACGGATTGATTCAGCATCATATTTTTTTAGAATATCACGAGCTGTAAAAAAGTTATTTAAACTTTTCGACATCTTTTCTCCTTCGATATTTAAATAACCATTATGCATCCAATAATTTGCCAGATTCTTATTTCCAGATGCTTCAGCTTGTGCTATCTCATTTTCATGATGAGGGAAAATAAGATCAATGCCACCACCGTGAATATCAAAGGTTTTACCAAGTAATTTACGTGACATTACTACGCATTCAGTATGCCAGCCGGGACGTCCTTCACCCCAGGGACTCGACCAATTAGGTTCACCTGATTTTGCTTTTTTCCATAGTGTAAAATCAGCAGGATGTTTTTTTTGTTTATTTGCTTCAACACGTGCACCTGCTTTTAGATCATCTATTTTTTTTCCAGAAAGTTTGCCATAACCGGGAAAATCAGAAACAGAAAAATAAACATCTCCATTAACTTCATAGGCAATATTCTTTTCCACAAGTTCTTTGATCAGGTCAATCATATCATTTATATATTCAGTAGCTTTTGGATGGTGATCGGCTGGACTTATTTCTAAAGCCCGGCAATCTTCAAAAAAAGCTTTAGTATATTTTGCTGCGATCTCTGAGACGGGAATATTCTCTTCTATCGAGCGCTGAATAAGTTTATCATCAATATCTGTAATATTACGCACAAAAGTGACTTCATTTCCCAGGTATTCAAAAAAGTTTTTTACTACATCGAAAAAAATAAGCGGTCTTGCATTTCCAATGTGAAAATAATTATATACTGTAGGACCGCAGACATACATTTTTACTTTACCTTGCGTTATTGGCTTAAATTCCTCTTTTCTATTTGATAAAGTATTATAAATATTCATTCAAACTCCGTTCTCTAGTTTCTAATAGTAATTATTACTAAGTTGTTGTTCAAGTCAAGCTCTACAAATTTTCATAAGCCAAAACCGTAATGACACTACTTCCATAATTTTTATGATAGATTATCATCTCATTCCATTTCTCCGATAAATTTTCCCGGGGAGAATGTTCAATTACTATGCATCCATTTTGAGTTAAAATATCATTATCAACAGCTTTCTCAATTGTATTATTTACAAGATCTTTATTATAGGGTGGATCCATAAAGATCAGATCAAATTTTTTCTCGCAGCCATTTAAAAATGCACTCACTTTTTTTCTGTGGATCTTACAATCGGAAGTACATTTCAGTTTCTCTATATTACGTATCATGGTTTTAATCGATTTGTCGGAAAAATCTACAAAATCTACAAATTCAGCATTTCGGCTGATAGATTCAAAACCAAGTGCACCGCTGCCAGCATAGAGATCGAGGACATTCTTACCTGAACATGAGGGTATAACGGAAAAAATGACTTCCTTTATATAATCTGTAGTTGGTCTAGCTGTATTACCGGGAACAGCAAATAGATTTGCTTTCTTATACTTTCCTGTAATTATTCTCATTTATGACCTTTCTTAGTGAAAGAAAATTTGATTTCCAGTTGTTGAGGTTTCATCTCAAAACGTGGACAACCCAGCAGATGTGTATCTGCTGATTGTTTACATGAATGTATGCATTTAGAGCACAATTTATTAATTTCTTTAATCTGTTTCGACATTCTCTGAAACTTTTAGTAACTCAATTACGTAATTCAAATCAGATAATTTGATCTCGGTAAAAGGGGTATCTGCTCCTACATTTTCTTTTAAAACTCTTTCCACTATATCGGGTCTTATTTTTGAGAGTGAAACTAATAAACTCTGGATTTTATTCTCATCTTGTGGTTTTATGAGAATTTCTAATTCTTCTTTTTCTATCAATTGTTCAGGTTCTCCAGAAACATTGTCAAGTTGACTATTTTCTTCTATTTTATTTTCTAAAAGTTCTTCGATAGATCTAAATTCATCAGGTCGTTCTAGCTCTTCCATAGTAACTTCAGGTTTATCTGGTTCCAAGTTAAAATCTTCTTCGATCTCTAATGAAATATCATCTTCTAATGATTCACCTTTTTCCGAAGACTCATTAATCTCAATTTTCTCTTTTTCAGTTTTTGTTTCTATGGGTTCTTCAATCTCAAGAGCATCCTTATCTTCGATCTCAGGGATCTTCTCAATATCGGGAATAAGTTTTTCGTTTTTATCCTCATCTAATTCGTCAATTTCACCATTGTCTTTGTTGCTGTCTTCTGGCGTAATTGTTTCTTCTACATTAATTTCGTTTTTTTCTGCCTCTAATGATTGATCTATTGCCGTGATCTCATCCTGGATCTCCAGTCCTGCAACACTTTCGGTAACGGCATCTTCTTTATCTAACTTTGTCAATTCTTCCGGATATGTTTCTTCACATTTTATATCAGCTTGTGAATCTTTATAAGCTTTATATTGATCATGAGGTAAAATATGAAAAATCCTCTTTTCTTCATCTGTAAATAGATTATCAACGATAGTGGAATATTCTAATGTATTTTCTTTAAATATTTTATTTTGCAGTTCTTCAATTTTATTTTGCAGTCCTTCTGAAGGATTTTCCCTATAAAGATTTTTATAAATTACTAGAGCGTCGATATATTGATTCTGATTTTCATATAATTCAGCCAAAGTAATTGTAGGTGTTGCCTTATCAGCCATAATTAATCTCCCAGCGAAATCTGATCGCTAATTTTCTCTATCGTTTTCTTGCCTATCCCCTTAACTTGCAGGAGATCTTCTTTCTTCTTGAATTTACCGATCTTATTTCTTAACGCAATAATTTTATCTGCTTTTGAAGGACCAATACCCTTAATTTTTGTCAATTCGTTTTTATCAGCAGTATTAATATTTATAATAAATTTGTCATAATTATCCTTAGATTTAGTATAGATATTAGTAGTTGTGGAATCCTCAAAAGCAAGATCAATAAAGTACTCTTCAATTTTTTCGTAGGTCTTTTTTCCAATACCTTTGATGTTCATTAATTCTTTTTTAGATTGGAATCCATTATCTTCTTTATACTGCAGGATATCATTTGCTTTTTTTTCACCAATCCCCGGTATTGTGATCAGTTCTTCTTTGGTAATATTTTGAAGATCATATTTTAGCTGATAATCCTGTTGAAAATTTAAACTATCAGTTTTATCAACATCTTCACCTGCTGAAAGACCAGTATATTTTATAAATAAACCAATAAAAGCAAAAAGAAGGATAAATAAAATTAGTTTCTGTTCATCAGAGGTTAGGAAATTATTCAGTTTATTCATTTTTCCTGGTAGATCAAATTGATCATTGTCTGTCCTACTACCTTAAGAGAATGAGGTGAACACTTATCCGGCGTATCTTCTAAAGTATGCCAAACAGGATATTCAAAATCAATGATATCTATGGCATTAAAACCTGCTGCAATGAGCGGATAATGATCATCATAGATTTGTGTTTCTATTCTTGATTTGAATTCACTGTATTCAAGCTTATCTGCAATGTTCCATACTTCCCTGACCAGATTGGGAGAATTATGGTATGAAAAATGTTCTATATTGATCGAGAGGTCTGCATCACCTATCATATCAATGACAATAGCCTTTTCAGGTTTTGGCTTTGTATAATGTTCAGCAAAGAATGAAGAACCTAAACACCAGGTTTCGTTATCTCCGTATGTTCCGGAATCCTCCAGATCAAAAAAGACCAGATCAACTCCAAATTGAGCAGGTTGTTCAGCAGCTACTATCTCTGCCAATTCCAGTAAAACGGCTACTCCGCTTGCTCCATCGTTTGCACCGGGAATAGGAATATTATGCAGAGATTTATCTTCCTCTTTATCTGCCCATGGCCGGGTGTCATAATGTGCACCGAAAAGAATTCTTCTACTCATTTGCGGATAAAAACTTGCAATGATATTTTCACCATAAATTTCTTCTCCATTAAGGACCACAGAGAATTTTTGTGATTCAACCTTTGCATTACATTTCGTTAATTCATTTATGATATATTCTCTACACAGTTCAATGCCATCTGAACCGGGATATCTAACACCAAGATCACACTGTTTTTCCAGGTGGCTAAATGCACTTTCCGCATCGAAATCAGGATAATTACTGGCACAAGAAGTTATTGCAACGATTAATAAAGATATTAATAATAATTTGTTCATAATCCCTTCCTCAATTCTAAATTCTAGAAAAAGCGAAGTAGAAAAATCTGTCAATTTTGTTTTTTTTGAAATACAAAATTCAATCTTGCTATATGATTATTCTTACATTATTTGTATTTATGTGAAATTATAGATGAAGATCTGCTTATTCTTTCTGTGAGTGGAAATACTGATGTTATAGTTTCTATTGATGTTGTGGAAGTCACCTTCAGCGCTGCCGATAACTGGAATGGCTCTGAGACACTTATTTTCACTGTGGATGATGGTGTAGAATGCAGTCGAGACACAGCATTCAATGATGTGGAAATAGTTGTAACTCCTGTTAATGATGAACCGGTTTTGATCGGTTTCCTACCCGAAGAAACTGAATTTACAGTAATCCTGGACAGCATAATTACTTGTGGAATGCAGCATCATATAGTTCCGGGATCTATTTCTATAAATTAACAACACCATCGTACACTCAAACGGAAAAGATGATTTTACTGAAATAGCAACAGCAAAGCGTAGAACAGGGGATGGCTTAGGTCATCCCCTGTTTTCATATATTAAAACACTTGATACTACAAAATGAAAATTTACAAATCATTTTATAAAAAAAGAAGGTTTCAGAAAAATTTCTGAAGCCTTCTTTAACAAAATGGCCGAGAGGGCAGGAATCGAACCTGCCGTAGACAGTTTTAGCTGCCCATTACTGGTTTTGAAGACCAGTTGGAACACCAGATCCATCCTCTCTTCAGCTTTAACAAAAAAATCCACACCTCTCCTAAATGTAAAGATTTTTTATTGCCTGTCTTAGCTAAATAAGAATGTGTCCTTGACTAAAATTTGATATTCAAGATTTTAAAGTTAAGAATTATAAAAAGAAGGTTCAATGGAAACTAAACATCTGATCATGGGAACAGCAGGTCATGTAGATCACGGTAAAACTACCCTGATAAAAGCACTTACCGGTTTTGACTGCGACACACATAAACAGGAAAAAGAACGAGGAATAACCATTAATCTGGGTTTCTCTCATCTTGATCTGTCAAATGGAACAAGTGTAGGAATTGTGGATGTACCTGGACATGCAGATTTTATAAAGACTATGGTAGCGGGAGCTTGTGGAATAGATTTTGTGCTTTTAGTTATTGCCGCTGATGAAGGGATCATGCCGCAAACAAAAGAACATCTGGAGATCATGAAGACACTTGGAGTATCCAAAGGGATAATAGTTCTTACGAAAACCGATCTTGTCGATGAGGAATTATTGGAACTCGCTGCAGAAGAGATCATGGATTTTACTAAAGATTCATTTCTGGAGAATGCTCATGTAGCTCAAGTATCTTCCCAAACTAAAAATGGAATTGAAGAACTGATTAATGAAATAATAACTCTTACAGAAACTATTCCGCAACGGAAAACCGAAGGTCTTTTCAGGATGTATATAGACCGTATTTTCACGCAGGAAGGATTTGGTACAATTGTGAATGGATCAATAATATCCGGAACAATATCAAAGAATGATCCTGTATATCTGCTGCCAAATGAAAGAGAATTAAGGATTCGAAGATTAGAACATCATGGCAAAGAAGTGAATAATGTTAAGGCAGGAGATCGTGCTTCGTTCAATCTGGTTGGCTTTAAACAGAAAGATTTCCAGCATGGAATGGTGCTTTCAAATAAAGTTATTCAATCCTCCAAACTCATTGATATTAATTTAAATTTGTATAAGAATGATGTGGTTTTGGGTTTGTGGAATCAGGTAATTTTTTTATTGGGTACAAACCGGTTAATGGCGCGGATCCACTTGCTTGATAAGGATTTTTTAAAAGGTGGAGAAAGTTGCCTGGCGCAAGTGTATCTACCACATCCAATTATCACGCAGTATAATGATAAATTTATTATCCGTAATTCATCCGGGAATTTAACTTTGGGTGGAGGTCAAGTAGTAGACCCGTATCCTCTGCATCATCGCCGTAGAAGAGAATCACAGGTGGAGATAGTACAAAAAATTGCCGGAGGTGAACTGGAAGAGATCGTAGCTGCAGAGGTACGGAAATCCGCACTACCCATATCACAGAAAACCATTGCAGAACACCTGGATATGAAACCGGAAGATCTGATCAAGGTTATATTTCAAAAATTACCCGGTGATATTATCTTTTACCAATCAGCTGCTGATACAATTCTTTTAAAGAAAAAAATGAATACGGAATATCAGAATAAAATACTAACAGGTTTAACAGATTTTCATCATAAAAACCCGCTGAAAAATAGCGGTAGAACTTTTAAAGAATTAATGGGCATTTTTGGTGAAGATCAAACTAATGAAACAAAGATCACTTTAACCCGGATCCTGCAGAATTTAGAAGATAAAGCTAAATTAAAAAAAGTCGGGCAAACCTGGATACTGCAGTCGCATGAAGTTAAATTGAGTGATGAGTTGAAAACAAAGATAGATAAGATAGTTAAATTGATCAGTTCTAAGGGTGACAATGTTGTTGATCCGGTTGAGCTGGATGACCTGACAAGTGGAGAAAATATTTCTAATAAACAGTTGGATCAGATCATATCATATTTAATAGATAATGGCACAATTTATTCTATGCAGCAAAAATTTCTTCAAACTGACCTGGTAGAAAAAGCGAAAAAAATTGTAATTGAATATCTCATTAATAATACAGATGGTATAAAAGTATCACAATTACGTGATCTTCTGAAGACCAACAGGGGAACTGCTATGATCCTGCTTGAATATTTTGATAGTAAAGGTATTACATTGAGAAAAGGTAATTTTAGATTTCTCACGAGAAAATACAAAGATGTGATGAATATCTCAAGTACAATATAGAAGCTAAATATTATAAAAGAAAGCCATCCGGCAAATACCGGATGGCTTTTAAAATGGCATCCCGTAGGGGAGTTGAACCCCTGATGCAGGAATGAAAATCCTGAGTCCTAACCACTAGACCAACGGGACACATCTATAATGGTGAGGGTGGACGGATTTGAACCGTCGACTCTCTGCTTAAAAGGCAGATACTCTACCGCTGAGTTACACCCCCATTCATTTCACACTAAATTCACTTAAAACATAATGAAACGCCAAATTAAAAGTGGGGTTACCAGTGTCAAATATTTTTTATTTCAAAAAAAAATGATTGCACAGTTTCTAACTTTAATAAAAACTTGAATTTGCTTTCTAATAAAGGAATTATAATATGGAGGTTTGATGAGAAAGTCAGTTAAACAAATACATTTTGAAGAAAAAATAATGAATAGATTAAGTGGTAAATCTCTTGATGTGATGAAATATATTATCTCAGACAAAGAGATTCAGATATTACAGGATTATGCCAATATTGTATCCATTAAACGTCTTGGTTTCAATGATCATGGCCCAGTACATATGCGTAAAGCGGCATTAAATAGTATCTTAATGTTTGATCTATTGGAACTGGCAGAGATAAAATTAAATCTGGAGAGAGAACATCTTGGAACAGTGGAAGACAGTAAAATAGCTGTTCTTGTTGCAGCTATGATCCATGATATTGGTATGACAATTTCACGTCAGGGTCACGAATACATGAGCGTTAATCTTGCGATTCCAATAATTAATAGAATACTGGAACAGTTCTATAAAAATGATATCACAAAAAAAGTAATTTTGAAATCATTGATCATAGAATGCATTTTTGGACACATGGCAACACAGGCGATTCACTCTTTGGAAGCAGGTCTTGTCCTTATTGGTGATGGATGTGATATGGAGCAGGGAAGATCCCGCATTTCTTCTATGCTTTCAGAGCAACCGCGTGTTGGTGACATTCATAGATATTCCTCAACAGGAATTGATAGAGTAAATATCATCAAAGGTGAAAAGAAACCAATTCAAATCAAGGTAGACATGTCTGAATCAGTTGGATTTTTTCAGGTAGAAGAGGTGCTATTTCCCAAGATTGCCTTAAGTCCTGTAAAAAAATATATTGAATTATATGCAGGTGTAAAAGGAAAAGAATTGAAAAAATATTTATGAAGGGGCGCGAATGAAGATCATGAAATTTATTATTTTAGCAGGGTTGCTTTTTTGTACACAGTTGCTGGCAATAGGATCAATTGAAATAGAAGACGGACATTATGGAGAAGCTTTCTGGGATGGAAATACATTTAATCAAAAGACGGTTGATGCTTCCAGTCTGGCAAAGAACAAGATTAAAGCATTTGTGGATGGAGAGTGGCAGGAATTTGGTCTTACTGATCTTCCGGAAATATTCATGAATTGGAATATCAAGGAGAGAATTGGTGCTCTGGAAGGCATAAAAAAAGGAGAGATGCCAAATTTACAGGGACCTCATAATGCAATTGTTGCAACTTATGGATATCGTAGAGAAGACAGTAGATTTAAAGTAAATAATGCTGTGAAAGGTTGCGGATTCGTTCCTAAAAGAGAGAAGATAAAAGAGATTAACCGGATGCTGGCAGATACAGATACGCTGGACTTTATGAGAAAATTGAATATTCTTACAGAAATGTATAACAAGGCTGATTCGCTTTTTGATATGAATAAACAGGTCTCTCTGGAGCTTTATGCAAATCCGCAGAGAGGAACACAAACCTTTTTGAATCAGATGACTGATCCAACTTCTGTTCTCGTATTCATGGCAATTCCAACTTTTAAACTTAAAACAATAGCTTACCTATTGCATCCAGAAAATCCTGATCTTAATGATTATGAAAAAGATGTGATTGAATATATAAATCGAATTCACAGCTATTTTCACGGTGAATTTTCACAGGAATTTATAGCTGTTATCTACAATATTATAGAAGTATATAATAGTTCCCCTGGAAATGAAAACGGCAGGGGCACACTTATAGTACCATAAATATTATTTTTGTAAATTAGGAGAGGAAAATGAGTTTATCATTTTTACAAAAGTTAAATAGTGCAATTCCTGAATATGTTTTTGGAATAAACAGGATAAAATATATTAATAAAGCCATTACCGAAAATCCTGATTGGAAAACAGAATCATATGATCTATTAAAGCAGCTTTTAGTCAAAATGATCTCTAGAGATGCTTCCGATATGGATTTTGGCGGTCCCCGTTCCAGGGGGAAGATCTGGTATAGAGTTTATGGTGATAAAACACCAGATCTTCAAGCTGTTGAAATTACCGAAGATGAGGCTATAGTTATAGCTCTCAGTATACTATCCAGTGATCAGAAAAAATTATTGATCACAAATAAAAATCTGGATTTTGCTCTATCTGTTAAGTTGGATGAAGATAATCCGGAGTACCGTTTTAGAGGGAATATCTTTTTCGAAAGGAATTATCTGGCTGTTAATCTGAGAGTTATCAAACAAAAATTGTTCAGTATGGATAGTTTGGGAATACCCGCTCAAATAATTAAAAGATTGGATTTACAGCATGAAAAATCCGGTCTGTTCCTGATCACAGGGATTACCGGTTCCGGGAAAAGTTCAACTCTGGATGCAGTTATTGATATGAATAATCACAACAATAGTTCTCATATTATTATCATTGGGAATCCGATAGAATTTATTCATAATTCAGATAAAAGTATAGTTTCGCATCGTGAAATAGGGAGTGATGTTAAAGATTTCCAGAGCGGAACGATCGAAGCGCTACGCCAGGATCCCGATATCATCGTTGTGGGAGAGATGCGGGACTCGAAAACGATCTCTACTGTTCTGGAAGTTACTGACAGTGGTCATAAAGTATTCTCAACCCTTCATACAAGTTCTACAATAGACAGTATTCACCGTATCATTGCCGAATTTTCACCGGATGAACAGGAACGAATTCGCTATAGATTAGCTGATGTGCTTAAAGTTGTTATTTCACAGAAACTTGTTCCTAATAAACAGAATAATCTCACACTTGCCAAAGAGATCCTTTCGGTGGATTATTCGGTGCAGGCTGCAATTAGGAATGGGAATATAACAGAATTATTCCAAATGCTTACAGAAGGGAAATCTCAGGGAATGTTTACAATGCAGCAAGACCTTTACAGACTATTTAAAGCAGGAGTTATCACAATGCAAACCGCAATGAATTATTGTAATAATAAAAAAGTGATGGCCAATCTTCTTAAATACTCTAATTAAATAACAGGACGGTTATTATGGGTTATCAACAAATTCTAATGTTAGTTTTAGGAGTTATCATCATTGGTCTGTCTGTTGCCGTTGGACTCACAATGTTCACAGAACAAATGACCCGGATTAATCGTCAATCAATACTCTCTGACATGAATATCTTTGCCGGAGTTGCTAATGCTTATTATAAAACTCCACCAAATTACGGCGGTGGGAATAGAGAGTGGGATGTAGATAAGATGGGAATATGGTTTGGTTATAATTATGATGCTGCAAATAACTTGATCTCTAATGATAACGGAACTTATATTTTCTCTTCAGTAGGTGATGTCTTAATAATAGTTGGAACTGGAACTTCAATTGGAAATGATGGTAGTGACAATGTTCAGGCAACTCTGCAACTTACTGGAGTGAATTGCGAGATAGTTACTACGATAAATAATTAAAAATTACTTACAACCTGCAGATACATCTGCAGTTTATCTTTTGTATTCCAATGATCTGAAAATTTAAATTGCAATTCCATACTTTTAAATAAATTATATTTAAAAACAAAATAGGAATAAATACCATCACCATTTAATACGGAATTCTGCATAATTCCATCTACATTATGTTCATACATATAATGCAGAACATCAGAATGATAAACCGTAACCTGACCGATCATTGTGAATTTCTCTATCTTCCAGCGAATTTCTTCATATGCCAAGATACCACTTTCATGAATTTTATCTTCAGCCAGATATTCTGTAACTAATTCACAACGAGTTTTAAATCTTAAATTGGTTATAATTTGCCACCAGTCAATTTTGAAAGTTGTTCTGGCAAAATCTCTGATTTTTGCCTGATCTAAAGAGATATATTTCTCCTTATTTTTATGCTGTACTGTAAGACGTAAACTGTTTACCTTAAATTTTCTTTCCACCTGAATATATTGTTCGCTCCCAACGGTGGGCATCTTTTCAAAATAACGTGTTCCAGGGAAACTCCACAGATCAAAATAGCAGTTGATCTTTACTCTTTCAAGTGGGATAATCGTCATACCATAATATAATCCAACTTCGTTATCAAAGCGACTTTGTGATGAGAATGGATTACCATGCCAGGTAGGGAAATCCTTTTCAAAATATCTGAATAGAAGTAGATGACGCAATTTATTCTCTCCAAATTTTCCGCCTAATACTCCCGCGATCTTATCTTGTGTACAGGCGAATTCTCCAAAAGCTGGATAGCTTGATCTATTGAGGATGAAATCAATAGAAATTGCCGCATATTCACTTTTTTGAGCTGAATTACTGAATTCATGATCGAAATTCAGGTTAGCAAAATTCAAGCCGAATGAATGATCTCTCCATTTTAGTTTTGCAGCTAAACCATAGATCATCTCTTTCACATTATTCTTCTTGTTTTCATCATGATGTATTCCACTTTCATTAAATGAAGTGATTTGGTCAAGTGTGTCTAAATTAGTGCTAAGAGAGGTTTTAGAGAAAAAAGGGATAAGGTTAAAATATGAAAATCTCAGATTTGCAGCCGCACCTTCCATTTCCCAGATCTCATATGAACTTGTGTAGGGTTTTATCGGATGGAACTTTTTAATTGGAGTCGAAGTTGCAGCTCCGCTTTTTGATGTTCCGAGTTTTGATGCAAATAAAATTCCCTGCCCCAAAGCTAACCTGTATTTCCCAATAAGGCATTTCTTCAGAAAATTATCTGTTGTATATTCAATGAAATATGAATAGAAATCAAGTGGATCTTTTTCACCTTCATCTTTCTGACTAATAAATCCGATCTTTAACTTTTTTAGATCGAGAATGGTCTTTTGAAAATATTTCAAAGTAGACGGATAATTCTGTTTTTGTTGATGAAACTCAGCTCGGGATATTTGCTGAATTTTATATCGAGATACAGTTTTAAAAGTAATATAATTTTTAATTTCATTAATTGTTTTATTACTGATATTAAGTTTTCTGAGGTCAGAAATTTTATTGATCTTATGTGATTTGCGATATTCTAATATCTTCTTAACATCTATTTCTGTTAACCAAGGGAAAAGATAAAGATCCTCTTCTATAATAGTATTAATATTCACAGGTTTTTTCCTGATGTTTTGCAGAAATTCCATGAGTTCTGTGGGATAACTTGTCTCTTCATCCTGAGATATAATTGTTTCCAGATCAACCTGAGCTGCCAGTATAGAAATAAAAAGCAGGGAGAATAAAACTATTTTAAAACGCATAATTCAATGATATATAATGGTTTAGTGATAGATATTGATGAGTGCGGATACTATAGCAAATGCTGATATCTTTTAATTTAAATACAGCACCAATTCCTATCCGATCCGGTCCATATTGATAACTTGATAAAATTGTAAGGAATTTATGAATATCATATCTACCAGCTATTTTAAAAGTAAAATCAAAATCATTTTCTTTTTCAAAGCCAATCGATAACTTGCTTTTAGGCGTTAAGCTGAAACATGATTCCCATAAGTAAACTATTGGCAACTGCTCTTCCAGAAAACTTGAATGTGTTACATTATGGATACTTAAACCTGTAGCAATATTTCCATTTTTCCATAATAATCCTATATCTGCAAATAGAGTGGAATCTTCATGATATTCTTCAACTTTATTATAAAGATAATGTAAAGTTGAGCCTATAGAAAGATCATTATAATTGTAATTCAAGGTGAACATATTATCACTTTCTTTGTAAAGTGGATGCTTAAGCAAAGAGTTCCCGAGATGAAATCCAAAATTGTTATAATTGTATTGAATATGAAGATTATAGTAGGGGAGATCTTCCATACTGAATAGATAAGTTATAGAGGATTCAATTCCAGAATTGGAGCAGGCAGGATTGCTGCTGGCAGCAGAGGGAGAAGGATAAATGAGTACTAAGGTTGATGTTGCATTTTGAACTGCAGAGACAGGTAGATCCAGATCAATAGCAGCTAATGTAGTACTCAATAAAAGGATAACAATAAATAATTTCATAATTACCTCATTTAAAAAACGTTAAATCAACAATCTCTTCTTGATCAAGAAGTAGAATATAAGAAGTATATTTTGTTTGAAATTAATTTATTATACTTATTTGAGTCCCATCAGTTTTCATGTTATAAATGAAAACTATGTTAATTGGTGCACCGTTTTTATAAGTAGTAGCAAGGCATTGAAATTTTACAGCATTTTCTCCACCGTCAAGTATTTCATAAGATGCATTTTTCGTAGAAAAAATGTGATCACCCATTTGGAAATCATGTCCAATATATATTCCTAATTTTTCTATATTGTTAGATCCTGGTCTGCCACCGGAGAGGTGTACAGATTTACCACCTCCTCCCTGCTGAAGAGGTGTGTTCCACCATGTTTTAGCAATACTCGCAAAATGATTTAATTCCGAAAAACATGTTTGTTGAGCATTGTTAATATTCTCCTGTGAATAATAATGTAATCCGACTGCTATGCTGATACCAACTAAGATAATTGATAATACAATCATTAAACTTTGCAAATTTCCCATTTACGGCCCACTATTTTTTATTGAGAAAAATCTAAAACAATTATAAAGATTTCTCCCAGGAAATTGATTTTAAATCCTTCAATCTCCAATGTAATGATTATATCTGTATGATTTAAATTTTCAATTCCGTTTCAATATCAAAAAAATGAGCTTTCTTCATGTCAAAAGTGATTGGTATGATCTCATCAATCTTTGGAAACTTCTTCGGATCAAATCTGGCAGTAAGTTTAGAGTTCATAACTTTGAGGAACACAATAAATTCGTTGCCCATTGGCTCTACCACTTCACAAAGTGCTTTTGTGTGCTGTGGAAATTCTGCCATCTGATCATAGTCACTATCATATATATCTTCTGGGCGGATACCCATAATAATTTCATTTCCAATATAGCTTTCCAGTCTCTCTGCTCCTGGAATTTCCATCTCTATATCTTTCGCTGTGAAAAAGATCTTTTTGCCTTTTGCTGCTATTTTGCCACGTAACTGGTTGATAGATGGACTACCAATAAAGCCCGCTACAAATAAATTTTTCGGATCATTATAAATCTTAAGCGGAGTATCTATCTGCTGGATTATGCCATCTTTCATCACGACCATTTTATCTGCCATTGTCATAGCTTCCACCTGGTCATGAGTAACATAAATTATTGTTGTATTGAGTTTTTTATGAAGTTTGCTGATCTCGGCACGCATTTGAACACGAAGTTTTGCATCGAGATTAGAAAGTGGTTCGTCGAATAAAAAAACTTTAGGCTGGCGTACTATAGCTCTTCCCAGGGCAACACGTTGACGCTGTCCACCGGAAAGTTGTTTAGGTTTTCTATCCAGTAGATCTTCGATCTCTAAAAGTGCAGCAGAGCGTTTAACAATTTCATCGATCTCTTCTTTTTTATATTTTCTAAGTTTAAGAGCAAAAGCCATGTTTTCATAAACTGTCATATGAGGATATAAAGCATAATTTTGAAAAACCATTGCTATGTCGCGATCTTTCGGAAGTACGTTATTTACCACTTTCTCACCGATCTTAATTTCCCCATTAGAAATTGTCTCTAAACCTGCAATCATGCGAAGTGTGGTTGTTTTCCCGCAGCCGGAAGGTCCAACTAAGATTACAAATTCCTTATCTTCCGCTACAAAATTCACTTTTTTTACTGCTTGAAACCCATTTTCATAAAACTTATCAATATTTTCAACAACTACTTTTGCCATATTATTCCTCTAAATTCGATTTCATAGATTACGCAAAACTTGATACCTTTATTGTCAAACAAAAAAGTTTGTTTCAAATTTAATAAAATCAAAATTATCTATTCTTTCTGTATATTCATTCTTTATGTTTGACAATTATTTTCTCGGTAAACTTCTTGAAACAGATGATTTCAGGAAGACTCAGTAAAGTAATAGTGTTTTCTATGAAACAATAATAAAGGAGCATTATCAATACTATCTGAAGAAGTTGCAAAAAAAAGTTATTGGTAATAAAAAGGATATATGAGTATTTTTGAAGCTATAATGTTGATCTGCTTTGGATTAAGCTGGCCGATCTCTATCACGAAAGCTGTACGGACGAAGATAGTTTCCGGTAAAAGTCCCCTGTTTATGATGGTTATATGTTTTGGCTATATCTGCGGGATCATTCATAAAGTTACGTGTGCAATGGATTGGGTCATTGTACTTTATGCTTTCAATATGATGCTGGTTATTGTAGATATAATTCTATATTACAGATATCTTCCAGAGAAACGATCAGTTGTAGTTTAATATGTACTAGTAAATGCTCTAAGTGTACGTCGAAAACAGATAGATCTTAATTTCCAAAGAGTCACAACTCAAAAGTTTATAATTAGAAGGTATATGACAAAGAAAAATCCAGCCTGTTCTTATAACCCAACTCATTATTATCTGGTAGATACAGATAATTTGTGCCTAGGCCGAATCCATTACTTAAGACAACATTAAGTCCTAAGGAATGAGATATCCCGTAGGATCCGGTATCAGAATAATAAGTATAACCTAATCTGTAGGCTAAGATATCTAAATATCCAAGTTCGATTCCACTTCCCAGTACTAACCTTTCTATACTGTATTTTCTAAGGTCTATACTGCCATAAATGTGATAATCTTCACGGATTTCTTTAAAATATGGATGTATTGCATAACATGAATAATCTGAAGATAATCCTATAGATATATATTGTGGTAATGGATCATCTTGGCTTTCATTAACATAATGCATGTTATTACCAACAACAATTTTTGAACCAAATGCAAACAATAACTTAGAATTTTGTTTTTGCATTGTAAGCGGTTTATAAGTGACTAACGAACCAAAATCAAATATAGTTCCTGTCCCTATTCCATCAAAAGATGATTCACTCATTCCAATTCCTGGAGGTCCAATTTGACTTTTTATTAGATTAACAGTAGAACCAAGATAAAAATTAAAGGAATTAAAGAATAGTTCTTCGCTATTAAAAAGAGCTGAAGAATCAAGTCCTATTGAAAAAGAAAGAGTACTTTCTACAGGTTGAAATGCACCATATTGATTTCCATCTTCATCAGTAAAAAGTTGTGCAGGGTGTATTACTTTATAACCAAAATTCTCACGCTTAAATTTAAAATCCTCAAAATTATACATTGGAAAAGATATACCAATACCCTTATAGTTAAAAGCTATCTTCATTATGTTATATTTTGCAAAATAATAATCTGATTTGCTGTAATTAATGCAGAAACCACGTAATAAACCAAGTTTTGCCGGATTATTAATAAATGATGATGCATCCAGGTGTCTTACATCAGCGGCTCCACTTTCTAAACCAAAAGCAGCATTGGGAACAGATTGGTTAAATGTCAAGAATGGACATGCATAATCAGCATAACTAAAAAGTAGTAATGAAATCGAACTAAATATAATTATTAATAAAATTTTCTTTCTCATAATTTCACCTATCATTTTATAAGACACATGCCTTCTCTAAATAGAAAGCCATCTACATTGAACTTAACGTAATAAATTCCTGAGCAAACTACGTTTCCTTCATCATCTTTACCATCCCAACTAATTGAATAATAATTAGGTACATAATCATCATCTTCTAAATGCCTGACCACTTCATTTTGAGAATTCAAGATTACGATCTTGATATGTGCATTCTGCAGTAAAGAAAAAATAATTATAAAGAGACCGTTATTAGGATTTGGATAGGGAAAAGCATAATGTTCACTTGATATCCTGATTATATCATTGAAATCTGGTGCAGTCAGTTCATTCGAACAAGAGATCAATAATAGCAAGCTGATCATAATTATCGCAATTGGTTTCATACAATTTCTCCTTTTTGTTTATTGCTGCTAATGTTTGGCGTATGCAGCTGAATTCCAATTTCAAATTCCCAATTTCACATTTCACTTTTCTTTTTTGCCGACGACATGCTTGTTAGAAGCAGTTTTACTTCATTTAATTCGCTTAAAAACATAAGCATAACCAGTATTTGTAAAACCTTCTCCTATCATCTTTCGAAGGACTTTTTCGCAATCAATCTCAGAACCATCTTTTTTGATGAAATATTTCTCTAAATCATTTGCGATTAATTTGAACTTTTCACCTCTTCTTTTGAATACTCCGATTAACTTAAAGTCTTTATCTGTAAAGGCTATACTGGCATCGCCGTGACTATTGTTTGTTACTAAAATCCCATTTAGTTTTAGGAATTTTTTGCAATGCTTAGAAATAAAACCTGCATAAAGAGAAATCAAAAGTTCAAAACTATCTGTTTGGGTTGATATGTTATGTGTAAAATCATTATTGAGATATTTAATAACGGTTTTACTTTTATATTCTTTCTTTTTATTAATAAATTGAATTAACTCATCATCAGAAAAAAAATTATGACAGCGTTTATCAGTATCTACGTAAGTCATTTTTGGAATAAAAAAAGATGGTGTTATATGAACAAAACTTCCAGGGTATAATCCAGTCGATGGATTAAATTCACTTTTGATAATCCTGAATAATTCTTTTCTATCATCGTTTTTTTTAATGAAGTATTTTTCATATAATTTCATTTTCTACTCTCACTCATTTAAACTGCTACCTAATGTTTCGCAGCTGCCACTTTAGCGTTAGCGATGTGGAAGTACTTGTTAGTAGCATATTTTTTTATTCTACCTGTTAAATTGATTCTATTCATCAATCCCCAATATTTTTAAAGCAAAAGCATATTCTTCTGCTCGATTTTGATACCAATCACCTGAACCAAGGTGCCCACCAACCATTGCTGTTTTTAATATATTTATACTTTTACCTTGTTTTAACTCTCTCATTTTTGCGGTATATTTAGCTGTTTCCCAATAATTCACACGAGCATCATTAAAACTAGCCCTTAAAAACATACTTGGATATTCCATTTTTTTTATATTTTCATATGGACAATAAG
>JAVCCH010000193.1 GCA_030765535.1 Candidatus Tenebribacter davisii | reverse complement strand
CATTCGAACAAAACTGTATTGTAGAAAAATTTACTACTATCGAAAACGGTTGCGTTGCTTTTATTGGAAACACACGTTATGGCTGGTATATGCCGGGCGGAACAAATTCTAGTTCCCAAACAATGGATAGAGAATTCTTTGATGCATTATTTGGAGAAGATATAACACAAGTTGGACCAATGAATGCAGATTCTAAAGAAGATAATGCAGCACAGTGTTCAGATGCTAATATCAGATGGGTTTATTACGAACTTACATTATTCGGTGATCCATCTCTGGATGTATGGACTGCAGTACCTGAAGACATAATAGCTACTTTTGCACCAAGCATCCCAATGGGCACAACATCTATTGATTTTCAAACTGATGCTCCTCAGGCTCGAATTGGCCTTATCCAGAATGGAGTAGTTATTGGTAATGGCATTACAGGTACAAACGGTAATGGTACTATTGAATTATTCGACCCAATTGTAACACCTGAAATAATCTCGGTATCGATTATTGCGCATAATAAAAATCATCTTGAATCTCAGATAGTAATAGTTTCAAATGAACCTTATGTTATTTACGAATCAAGTGAAGTAAATGACCCTTCTGGAAATGGAAATTCTCTTCCTGATTTTGATGAAAGCATTACACTTGATATGTCACTTCAGAATATCGGTAGTGTAACAGCAGAAGATGTTGATGCTGTTCTCTCTTCTGATGATGATTATGTAATCTTAACTTCAACTACTGGTGCTTTTGGCAATATTGCACCTCAACAAACAATTTCGGTAGCCGATGCATTTGCAATGGATATTGCTGATAACGTACCGGATCAACATAATGCAATGTTTAATGTAGTTTCAACCGGCGTTAGCCAAACTGATTGGACTTCAACATTCAATTTAACGATAAATGCACCCGAATTATTCTCTGATTCTTTTATAGTAAATGATGTTTCTGGAAATAATAATGGGATTATTGATCCCGGTGAAGACGCAAACCTCATAATCCAGGTAAGTAACGTAGGGCATGCAAACTCTCCTACTACTTTTGTTCATCTTACTTGTGAAAATGATGATATTACAATAGTAAATGATTTCATTGAAGTTGGACAGATAGCTGCCCAGAATAACACTAATGCGATCTTTGAGATTTCTGCAGGACAGAATATCCCATTTGGTACAAATGTTACCTTCCAAATGTCAATTATCGCAGGTATGTATAATTTTAATACTGAATTCTCAAAATCAATTGGTATCATAAGAGAAGATTTCGAGAGTGGTGATTTCACAGCATTTTCATGGGAATTTGGCGGTGATGCTGATTGGACTATATCAACTGGAGCCTATGAGGGTTCTTATTGTGCGAAATCTGGTCCGATCGGAAATAATGCATCGACTAATATCCTATTAGAACTTGATGTTATGACTGACGGTGAGATCAACTTTTACAAAACTGTGTCTTCCGAAGCTAATTATGATTATTTAAGATTTTATATTGATGGTAATCAATTAGATGAGTGGGATGGAGATGTTGGATGGGGTGAAGAGACCTATTCTATCTCTGCAGGAAATCATACTGTCGAATGGAGATATGTTAAAGACCAAGGTGTTACCGGTGGAACTGATTGTGCCCGTATAGATTATATTACTTTCCCGGCATTAGGTACAACTCCTGCTCCTATCATAGATGTAAATCCTTCAATTGTTAATAAAGAACTAGGTATAGATCAAATAGGTGAAGAAATTGTAGAACTATCTAACATCGGAAACGCTTTATTAAATTACACGATTACATTATCTACTTCTCCTGATTGGCTGGAGATAGATCCTGCGAGTGGAAATGTGAATTCTGGAGAAATGGAAGAGATTACATTAAGTTTCGATACTGATGGACTGGAAGCTGATCAATACCCAACTTCAATGTTAATCGAAGATGGTCTTGGAGAACAAACTATAGTACCTGTAATTCTTGTAGTCACTGCAACCGGTACAGATGGCAATCTACCTCTAGTAACAGAATTAAATGGTATATATCCAAATCCATTTAATCCAACAACAAATATCAGTTTCAGTTTGAAAGCTGATGCAAAAGTATCACTTAAGATTTATAATATTCGTGGACAAAAGGTGAGAACTTTAATTAATAATGATGTACTAGCTGGATATCATTCGGTAGTTTGGGATGGAACTGATGACTCAAGTAAAAGTGTATCTAGTGGTGTATATTTCTCTAACTTCGGTGCTGAAGAAAGCAATGAGAATGGTAGATATACAAGCGTAAAAAAAGTAATTCTACTTAAATAAATCAGGGAGGATATAATGAGAAACAATAAAATCAATATTGCGATAATGCTAATATTAACTATTAGTTATACAACATTATTCGCAGCTAGTGGATTCGATGTAAGCTTCACACAACCTAAGAGTGATCAGATCAGATTAGATTTCGATCTTGGAAATTACAATTTAGAACAAATAACAAAAGATGGTGTAACTTATTCAACGATCAATTTTGAAAACACCATAACAACAAATAAAAAAGGTTTTGCTGCTCTTCCTTTTATTAATGCGACTGTGAAATTATCAGATACAAAAAATGTAACTGCTGAAATAATTGCGAATGATTATATTGAATATCAACTTGATTATCCGCTTTTACCATCTCGTGGAACTATTTATCGTGATCAAAATCCATCTACGATTCCGTTTGAGATCGCAGAGGAATCATTAACTGATAATTATTATCCGGGAAATGTAGCAGAGGCGATGGAACCATTTATCCTTCGCGATATTAGAGGTAGTGTAGTCTATGTATATCCTTTCCAATATAATGCAAAACAGAATATTTTAAGAATTTATGAAGATGTAACTGTAAAACTTACTGAAAACGGTTCAACTCCTATAAACCCTATTACAAGCACTCCGCAGCGTATGGCAAAAGCAATGAATTCATTATACAAAACTGTATTCATTAACTATACTGAAACCAGATTTGAACACGAATTAGATCAATTTGGATCTATTCTTGTTATTTACACTCCCCGTGATGCTGCTGCGATTGCACCATATATAGAGTGGAAAAGAGAAAAAGGAATTATTGTTTATGAAGAAGAAGTCGCTACTGGTACAAATGTAACTTCTCTTGTCAGTTCTCAATTCACTGCTCATAATGATATACTTTATGTACAAATTGTGGGTGATTGGAATGACATATCAGGAACATCAATAAGTGGAACGGCAACTGATCCAACTTTAGGATGTCTGCTTGGTGGAGATAACTATCCGGATCTTATCGTAGGAAGATTCTCAGCTTCCAACGCTGATCAAGTTATAACACAAGTTGATAAAGCTGTTAACTATGAAAAAACCCCTGAGATCGGTGGGGACTGGTATAGTAAAGGTTTGGGAATTGGTTCCGGACAAGGCGCTGGAACTGGTGATGATGGTGAAGCAGATTATGTTCATATTGATGTGATCAAAGATGATAAACTCCTTCCATTTACCTATACTGAAGTAGCAGAAGCATATCAATATCCTTCCATGGCTCTAGTATCAGGTCCTGTAAATGACGGACTTACTATAATTAATTATTGCGGTCACGGTTCTACTACAAGCTGGGTTACTTCAGGCTTTAATAATTCTGCCGTTAACAATCTTTCAAATGGTGATAAGCTTCCATTCATTATTTCAGTTGCCTGTGTTAATGGAGATTTCCAAAATAATGAATGTTTTGCCGAAGCCTGGTTACATAAATCAGGTGGCGGTGCTGTTGGAATGTTAGCATCAACTATTAATATGAGCTGGTCTCCTCCCATGAGAGGTCAAGATTATATCAACGATCTTCTTATAGGTGGTTATAATTATGATGACCATCCTGGACAAAATGGAATTAATACTGATGTTCAGAAATTGACTTTTGGTTCAATGTGTTTTAATGGTAGTATTCTGATGACAGTAGAAGATTACAACTACGGTTTAGTGGAAATGCAGCATTGGACAATATTTGGTGATGCATCACTTCACGTACGAACAGCTACTCCTCAACCACTTGCTCTTTCTAATACTACAGTTTTAATGGATGTAGAATTTACAACAACTGTTACTGCCGGTGGAACTCCAATAGAAGGAGCGGCTGTAACATTTTCTCAAGACGGTGAAGTTTTTACAGGCATGACTGATAGTAACGGAAATGTAACTATAGATCATGACCTTATTGCTGGTACCTGTACTATGGTTGTAACAGGTTTTAACACAGAAACAATTTATGATGATAATGTTACTGTTATTCCTCTCGGTGGACCTTTTCTGATAATTGATTCATTTACCAGTCATGATAATAACAATAATATCCCTGAATATAATGAGACAATAACTTTAGATGTAAACTTGGAGAATGTAGGTACTGAAAGTGCTAATAATGTTAATGCTACTCTGAGTACAGCTGACAGTTATATCACAATTACAGATGCTGTAGAGACAGTTGCTCTTATTGAAGCTG
>JAVCCH010000065.1 GCA_030765535.1 Candidatus Tenebribacter davisii | reverse complement strand
TTGTATTTGAAAGATAATCCTAAAGAAAATTTCTATTTTCTTTTTCTTGATACAGAATCAGTTAATAATGAGAATGAATTCTATAAAAAGCTATTATCTAAATTACTTACATCGGAATTTGTAAGAAAATCGCATAAGTTTATTTCAGTAATCAAAACCAATTTTCCTTATATAAAGAAAATAAGTGTTGATGGTGTAGAATTTGACAATGCAAGAGATGTGTATTACTTTTATGAATTTGTTAGAGTAATAAATTTGATTGTTAATGAAAAGAAGCTCGTATTTCTCATAGACGAATTTTCCCAAACCGTTGAGAACATTAAAAAAGATGAAGGAGCCAGCAAAGCTGTTCATTTTCTGCAAACCAATAGAGAGATCAGGCAGACACTATCCAACAAGGTACAATTTATTTATTCTGGTTCAATTGGTTTAGAGTATATCGTTAAAGGATTACAGGCAATGTCATCAATCAATGATATCATGCCGATTAAAATTAAATCCTTGAACGATGTTGAAGCACGTAAATTGATCACAGAGTTGTCAGTCAATTTAAATTTTACGCTATCTGAAGATATTATTGTATATATATTAGAAAAGGTTAATTGGTTGATCCCGTTCTTTATACAATTGACAATCCAGGCAATAAAGTACTTTGCAAGGGAAAGAGGTATATCTGAAATAACCGTAACGACAATTGATCAAGCAATAGATGAATTGATTGACCAGAGAAATTACTTCGATCATTGGCATACTCGGCTAAAAAATTTGCTCAGCACAGAAGAATACAATTTCGCAAAAGAGCTTCTGAATATTGTATCAGAGAAAAGTAGTATTGACTCAAATGAAATCCATGATCTGGCAGTGAAACATCAATTAGAAAGCAAGTACAAAGATGTTGTTGGATCTCTAAAGTATGATGGCTATATTAACAATCATGAAGAAATAAAAACATATCGGTTCAATTCTCCAATTTTAAAAATGTGGTGGTGGAAATATGTCGCAAATTAATCTAATAAAGATTTATAATCCCGCAAATCAGACTAAACAACAGCTAATTAATAACTTTGTGGTCAGATTAGAATTGTTTCAAGAAATATTTAAGGATATCAAAACTTCTAAGATGGAATCACCCGAGCAGCATTATATAATTCAAGGTATTCGTGGACAAGGTAAAACAACTTTACTACTTCGTTTAGCTTATGAGATACAGAAAGACCCTAAGCTTAACAAATGGCTGATTCCAGTTATTTTTAGTGAGGAACAATACAGCCTAAGAAAATTATATAAACTCTGGGAATTAACTGCAGAATACTTGAAAGCTGAGCTAGGTTTTGAATCTCTTTACAGTGATATGCAAAAACTAAATGACGATATTGATTATGAAGTGAATTGCTTCCAATTATTGGAAAATAGATTAAAGCACAATAAAAAGAAACTGGTTCTATTTATAGACAATATCAACGATATGTTTGATCGGTTTAAAAAGAAGGATTGCCAGCGACTAAGGGAAGTTTTACAGCAAACTTCGGAATTGAGAATTATTGGTGCTTCTTCAGTTAGTATAGAGTTTCATTATCAGTATGAACAGCCTTTTTACGAATTCTTCAATATGCCAATACTAAAAGGATTAACTCTGCCAGAAACACAAACCTTACTGCTGAAATTAGGAGAATACTATGAGAGTGAAAAAGTTAAGGAAATTGTAGAAGAACAGACAGGACGCATAGAAGCTCTCAGGCGACTTACTGGGGGAGTGATCAGAACTATAATTCTGCTTTTTAATATTTTTGTTGATGAAGAAGAAGGCAACGCCTTCAATGATCTCGAAGATGTTCTTGATAAAGTAACCCCTTTATATAAACATCGCATGGATAACCTTTCTCCACAGCAGCAGGAAATTATGGAATTCATCGCTCTAAGCTGGGACGCCGTCAGCACTAAGGAAATTTCCACTAAAGTCAAAGAAAAAAGCAAAGCAGTATCTGCTCAACTTTCACAACTGGTGAAGAGTAATCTGATAGAACAGCAAAATACGGATACAAAAAACAACTTATATCGTTTATCAGAAAGATTTTTTAATATCTGGTACCTGATGCGTCATGGCGGGAAAAATGAAGAAAACAAGGTTAAGTGGCTTGTACAATTTCTGATAGAATGGTGTGATGATAAAACTTTGGAATGTAGAGCAAAAAAACATCTTGAGGCACTGCAAAAAGGTAAAATTAATGTAAAACAAGCACTATATATGACTGAAGCTTTTAATTATACAACATTAAATGGATTATTTAAAGACCAAATAGTGAAAGGGACGAGGGGGTATTTAACAGATAAAAAGTCAGAATTAGTAGATTACTTGCATTCTTCTGATCTGGAATTAAAGGAACAGGCATCTGAATCATATAAAAGTCAAGATTTTGATCAATATGCAAAAAACCTTGAAAAGATTAGAGTTAAGGATGATGAAGACTATATGAAATTAGGAATTGTGCATGGCTTTGAGCTTCATCATCCCGATATAGCTGAGCAAAATCTCCTTAAGGCAATAGACAAAGGGAATGTAGATGCTATGTTCCTTTTAGCTACTCTTTATCATCAAAAATTCAAGGATAATGAGAAAGCAGAGAAATATTATCTGCTGGCTGTGGAAAAAGGAAATGTAGATGCTATGCTTTTTTTAGCTACTTCTTATCATCAAGAATTCAAGGATTTTGAGAAAGCTGAGAAATATTGTCTGATGGCTGTGGAAAAAGGTAACGTTAATGCTATGTTAAAGTTAGCTGACCTTTATGAAGATAAGCTCAAAGACTTCACAAAAGCTGAGAAGTATTACCTAATGGCTGTAGAGAAAGATGATGTAAAAGCAATGAGTTATTTAGCTCATTTTTATTCTACAAAGCTTAAAGATTTTGCCAAAGCCGAGAAGTATTACCTAATGGCTGTGGAGAAAGGAAATGTAGATGCTATGCTCCTTTTAGCTGCTCTATATCATCAAGAATTCAAGGATAATGAGAAAGCAGAGAAATATTATCTGATGGTTGTGGAAAAAGGAAATGTAGATGCTATGTTTCTTTTAGCTACTCTTTATCATCAAGAATTAAAGGATTATGAGAAAGCAGAGAGATATTATCTGATGGCTGTGGAGAAAGATGATGTAGATGCTATAGGAAATTTAGCTGCTCTTTATGAAGAAAAACTCAATGACTTACCAAAAGCCGAGAAGTACTACCTAATGGCTGTGGATAAAGGGTCAAATGATGCGTTGAATAGTTTATCTTGGATGCTTTTTGAAAATGCAATGAAGAAAAAGAAAGCCCTTAATTATTCGGAAAAGCAATGGAAATTTAAGAAAAATATGATATATGCCCATACTTATGCTTCTATTCTCCTCTGGAATAATGAAATAGAAAAGGCTTTAGAAATTTCCAATGAGTTTTTAGAAGACAAGGAAGCTTATGATAAATTTCCAGAAGACATCAGACAATTTCTGATGCTATTAATTGCCAAGAAGCAGTATCATTCTGCCTATAAGATATTCAACGAGAATCCTATGCAATTGAAAGACCGGTTCAAACCTTTATATTATGCATTAATGTATTTCCTGCAAAAAGACTATCCCAATGAATACATAAAAATGGGTAGTGAACTAAAACAGACAGTAGATGAGATCATTGATGCAATAAAAAAAATGTCCATGAAATACGCATAAATATAAAAAAAGCCCGGACAAATCCGGGCTTTTTATTATTTCTCAGCACGCAAAAGCGTACGATCTTTCATTCAAAATTCAACACTCAACATTCAAAATTACTTCATAATTCCCAGCCATGCCTGAATATGAGGGCTCACGGCTACTATCAATCCAGCAAACACGATACTTACCATGCTCATAAGTTTGATCAGGATATTGATAGAAGGTCCTGTAGTATCTTTGAAGGGATCGCCTACCGTATCACCAACCACGCAGGCTTTATGAGCATCTGAGCCCTTGCCGCCTTTTTGTCCGGTCTCAATGAATTTCTTGGCATTATCCCAGGCTCCTCCCGCATTATTCATCATGCAGGCAAGAGCAAATCCAG
>JAVCCH010000022.1 GCA_030765535.1 Candidatus Tenebribacter davisii | reverse complement strand
TCACCATTTTAGATAATTCATTTTCATTCCACATTTTGTGTACAAATACACTGTCTACACTCATAGAAAGAACCTCAACTCCCAGTTTTTGGAATTCAGGATATTTATCGGCAACTGCCGATACTTCAGTAGCTCAGACGAATGTGAAGTCGCCTGGATAGAAACATAGAACGACCCACTTTCCTAAATAATCTGATAATTTAACATTAATAAATTTTCCTTTTTGATAAGCCGGTGCTGTAAAATCCGGTGCTTTTTGTCCAACCTTGATCATATTTGCCTCCTTCTTAGTTTCAATAGGTTCTTCCTTTTTGTCAGTTTTCAAATTGTCAGCCACAGGTCCACCTGTAGGTCTGGCACAGCCAATCTTCATTTCTTCTGCCATGATTCATCACCTCTCTATCTTTATTTCTTCATAGTTTCTACTAATTTTCTGCCAAGCATCTGAGCAGCATTTTGTTTTTTTTCTTTATTTAGTGAACCATCATCATTAAATGCTTTAGCTGCATGAGAAATTGTAAGCTGGTCGGGTAAAACGGTTACACCGAGATTTGCCAGCAGCATTCTTAAGAAAACAAGTCCGCATAATCCGCCTAAGTAGCCCGGTGATGCTGATAATATAATAGCAGTTTTCCCTTTAAATGCTACCATTGATTGCTCATCTATCGATTCCGGACGAGAAACCCAGTCTAAAACATTTTTTAAAAGAGGAGTAATTGCACTGTTATATTCTGGTGAAGCAATTATGAAAGCGTCATATTCTATAAATAACTGTTTCAATTTATGAGCATTTTCAGACATACCGGATTCTAGCTCCAAGTCTGCATTAAATATTGGTAAGGGATTATCTGCCAGATTTAAAGTAGTTACTTCTGCTCCAGCTTCCTGAGCTCCTTTGGCAGCAATATGTAATAATTTAGTATTATATGATCCTATCCTGGAACTGTCAGCAAAAGCTAATATTTTAATCATAAATTCATCCTATCAAATCTCAGATGCACATACAAAATTCTATTTTTTCAGTTTGTCTGTCAATCATAATCATTTAGTAATTGTGATAAAAACAGCTCATTCAAATTTCTTTAAATGAGCTGTTTTATTTTTTAAACAATACTTATTTTAAAAGCAGACATTTATTCATAGCTTTTGTTTTACCATCAACATTCAGTTTGAGTTACACTCTTAAAATTAATGCAACTTGACATTTAGCAGAGATATTTTTTTTAGGAAGAGTAAGTTAATGAACAGAAACATGGAAAAATTTGGAGAGAAAATGGAAAACTTAAATCAGTTACTTGCAGTAAAAAAACAGAAGTTGGAGAAACTCAAAGTCTTGGGTGTGGATCCATATCCTACACGTAGTTTTCGCACACACAAAATTAAGGTTTTAATAAATAATAAGAATGATTTTATCTCTTCGGAAGAGGTTGTTACTATAACCGGTAGATTGAAAACAATGCGTCGTCAGGGAAAAGTTGGTTTTGGAAATATTACTGATGACAGCGGGAATCTGCAGATATTTGTGAAGAAAGATACCGTTGGTGAAGAAAATTATGAAATTTATAAACTTCTTGATCTGGGCGATTTTGTGCAGATTAAAGGTGTTTGTTTTAATACACAGCGGGGGGAATTCTCCCTTCGTGCTCATGTGGTAACCGTTTTAGGGAAAAGCCTGCTTCCGCTACCAACAGTTAAAGAAAAAATTGTTGATGGAAAAAAGCAACGCTTTGACGAATTCACTGATATCGAGCTTCGTTATCGTAAACGCTATCTTGATCTTCTCTTAAATCCGGAAGTTAAGAAGAACTTTGAAATTCGTGCTCAGATCATTAAGGAAATAAGAAGTTTCCTGGATGAGAAAGAGTTTATGGAGGTGGAAACACCAATTTTACAGCCGCTTTATGGTGGAGCGAATGCACGTCCTTTTGTAACACATCATAATACATTGAACGTTGATCTTTATATGCGTATTGCCCTGGAACTTTATCATAAAAGACTTATCGTAGGCGGGATCGAACGTGTTTTCGAGATCGGCAAAAACTTCCGTAACGAAGGAATGGATAGAACACATAATCCGGAATTTTCCATGCTGGAACTATATCAGGCTTATGCTGATTATAATGATATGATGGATCTTACCGAAGATATGGTTGTACATATTGCAAAAAAAGTTAATAATAAAGAAGCTGTTACGTTCGGTGATACTGAAATATCTTTTCAAAAGCCCTGGAGACGTGCTTCCATGATCGATCTTGTGAAAGAAGAAAGTGGATTTGATGCTGCTGATTTTGATTTTGAAAAGATCAAATCCTTTTGTGAGGAACAGGGAATTGATGTTGAAAATACTGCAGGTCCGGGTAAACTTATTGAAGCGTTATTTGAAAAATTTGTAGAACCAAAATTAGTTCAACCAACTTTTGTAATTGATTTCCCAAAAGAGATTTCACCGCTGGCAAAAGTTAAACCGGGACATCCCAACTTAACAGAACGTTTTGAGTTATTCATTAATGGGAATGAGTATGGGAATGCTTTTACAGAATTAAATGATCCGATCGATCAGCGACAAAGACTGGAAGCACAAAGTAAATTGCGCGAGATGGGAGATGTGGAAGCGAATGTAGTTGATGAAGATTTCCTGGAAGCTCTGGAATATGGCATGCCGCCTACTGGTGGTTTGGGTATTGGGATTGACAGATTAGTTATGCTGTTCACAAATAATACTTCTATAAAAGAGGTTATCTTCTTTCCGCAGATGAAACCGGAAGAATAAATTATTGAATCATCATTGATAAAAGCCTGCAAGAGAAAAGCAGGCTTTTATTATTTAATTGTACAAGTTCTTTTTGGATAAAAACCGACAGACAATAAATAAAGGGCCTGGAACAGCAAGTATTTCAATGAAAATTACAAATTCAGGATTACCATTACCAATAAACATAATGAGATGAAAAGTAATAATACTGATAGTGGCAATTAATCCACCCAGTCCTTC
Source organism: Candidatus Tenebribacter davisii (assembly GCA_030765535.1). GTDB lineage: Bacteria > Cloacimonadota > Cloacimonadia > Cloacimonadales > TCS61 > Tenebribacter > Tenebribacter davisii. Next base: position 12,383 of record JAVCCH010000022.1, on the reverse strand, counting down.
TTTCCACCAGGCAATTATTAATCCCAGTGTTAATCCGAATGGGAAGAAGATGAAAGCAGCTCCTTCAACTGGTTTCATCGCTCCAATTCCTGAACTGAAAATTTGTGCTCCCACAAAAAGTATAATAAATGTTACAACAATGTAACTCCAGATTCTGGCTATCCAGCGAAGAATAATTAAGGTCAGATTTTTTGAGACAACAACATTTTTTTCAATTTCCATCATTACCTCCTAAAAGTCATTTCACTAATATGGGTTAAAACTTTAAGATTAATAATCACAAGTTTTGCAATGCCAATATTTTACGCAAGTTATTTAATAAGCTCCTCCGGCAAAACCACCAACAATCTCCTTGCCAAGTTTGAGAGAACATTTTTTCTATGTAACAGTAATTAGATGGAGAGTATATGTTCCACATTATTTTAGCCCTAAGATATCTTAAAGGAAAGAAGAAGTTTTTCTTCACATTTGCTAATATGCTTTCACTATTAGGAATTGTGATAGGGGTATTTTCATTATTAGTTGTATCTTCAGTGATGAATGGATTTGATACAGATATGCGTAATAGAGTTATCGGTTCAAAAGCTGAGATAAAAGTTCATAAAGAAGACTATTCTCCAATTTCTAACTACAACGAATTGATAGAAGAAATATTAAAAAACGAAAAAGTTATTGGAGCTTCTCCGGTTTGTGATATAGAATTAATGATCCAAAAAGATAATGAGATGTCTTCTACCTTATGTTATGGTATTGATCTTGATAAGCAGAAGAAAGTAACCGATCTTTTAAATAAGATCGTTGTGGGTGCACCGGATGAAGCAGCACTAAAAAATGATGGGATCATCATCGGTATGGATCTCTCCCTTACACTTAGTGCAACTGTAGGTGAATATATTCAGCTCACATCTCCCATTGGAACTCAACCATCTCCATTTGGTCTGCTACCTAGAAGTAAGAAATTAAAAGTAGTGGGGATTTTCATTTCCGGTATGCCTGAATACGATAGAGTTTATACTTATATGTCGCTTAAGAATGCTCAATATTTCCTTGGTTTAGCAGATGTAGTAACTCAAATTGAAGTTAAATCTGTTGATCCTGCACACTCTACAAGAATAGCGAAAAAAATCCAAAGTAAAATGAAAGATGATTATGTAGTAGAAGATTGGAGCGAATTTGAAGCTAATCTGTTTCAAGCTATAAAAATGGAAAAAGTTATCATGTTTCTTGTGCTTGCACTCATGATAATAATTGCTTCCTTTAATATGAGTGGAAATTTTATTAAGCTTGTTACTGAGAAGCGAGTTGAAATCGGTGTCTTGAAATCAATGGGAGCTTCCGGTAAAGATGTGGTTAAAATATTTATTAACATAGGTGCAATTATTGGGATATTGGGAACATTCATCGGTTTGGTCCTTGCTTTAATTTTGCTTTATGCTCAGATGAAATATCATTTCATCTTGATCCCTGTTCCCGGGTTTCCGCTACAATGGCTTCCGGTTGAAATGCGTCTGTTAGATTTTGTCCTTGTCCCTGTCATTGCAATAACAATTAGTTTATTTACCACACTTCATCCTGCGCGAAGAACTGCAAAGATAGATCCAATGAAGATAATACGGAATTAATAATTTATGAAATTAATAAATATTTACATAAATGTTGATAAGAGTTTTGAGAAAAAAGCTCAATATGTTTTTTCAACTTTCGCTAAAATCCTGGGTATAAAGTGTCAATTTTTTACCAAGATAACTAAAGAACCGATCCACATATATTATGGGGTAAAGACAAAAGATGAATACCCAATCCATATATTTCATGGTCCACATGTTAGTGATTTTTTTCAGGAACATGAAGATTATCCGGATAAAGATGTAAATCTTGTAAAATACAAGATGACATACATTCCATTTCTATTTTCCAGGAAAGGTAATATTTTAAGATTTACTGCCAATTCTATTCGAATTAGAAAAGATATAATTGCCTCAGCATTTTATTTTCTCTCCTGCTGGCAGGAATATACCTGTAAAAAAGAGATCTCACCTTCTTCACCTTATGATTTTAAATCTTCTATTCAATATAAATTCAATTTTACAGAAATTGCAACGGTAGACAGATATTGTGAATTATTGGAAGATATACTAGTTAGAACATTTCAGGAGTTTGTGAGAAGTAATATCTGGCCGGAAGGCAAAAAGTTTGCAGTTTCACTTTCCCATAATATTGAATACTGGAATTTCTGGACAAAAGCATATCTAAAACAATTTAACCAAGAAAGAAAAGAACATCCAAATGGAAAATATTTTAGAACTTTATTCAAAATGCTGAAGCATAGAATTGATAAAAAGTTTTTTTATGAACCATCGGCTTTCATTAAAAAGATCATCAGAAAAGAGAAGCAGTTAAGAACAACTTCAACTTTCTTCATTCTCACAAAAAACGATTTCCCTGATCTACGCAGGAACTATTTTGGAGATGAATACATTTTCCAGCAATTGGTAAAATTACTTAAAGATAAGAGCGTGAATCTTTTTGGTAGTAAAGAGGCAGGTTTTCAATACCATTTTCTTCCACCTGAAATGGATAAACTTACAGGTTTTACAGCTAATGGCTTCAGAGTAAGGTACCTAAATTTGAACTATCAGCATTTATTCTCTACTTTGGAAAAGGGAAATGTGAAGTATGATTCCAGTATTGGATTTAATGAGCATATAGGATATCGCGCTGGAATTTCATATCCCTTTAATCCGTATAAGATTGATGAAGATAGACCATTCAACCTGCTTGAAATTCCCATTATTGCAATGGACAACAGCTTGATGAAGCAAAATGACGGTAATCTTAAAAGAGCAGAGAAAAAGATATACAGGCTTATAAGATCGTCTAGATTACATAGATCACATATTTCTCTTTCCTGGCATACACATCATTTCGATTCAATTGATTTCCCAAAATGGAATAAATTGTATTGGAAATTACTTGTCTTCTTAAAGAGAAATTCTGCCTGGTTATGTTCACTGGATAAAATGTATAATTACTGGCAAAACAAATAGCAAATATTTGTAAAAAAAATATCATTCGATTAACTTTTAAAAATCAAAAATTTCATTAAATAAAAAAAAATATTCATAGAAATAACGGTTATTAGTAGGTCTACGAATTTTGATTTTCCTCTCTAATAATTTCAACTTGACAGCGCTGCTAACTAACTGGAAATTAACTATTAAATCAATAGAACTCAAAGGTTGGCATTTTGTTCTTCAAGTTGCTAATTTCTTGTAATATAAAGGTTTATGGGTTTGACAAATTCATAACATCGTGATGTTGATAATTTTTTTATTTTCAGGAGTCTTAAATGAAATTAACCGATAACGCTTTGACTGTGCTTAAAAAACGTTATTTCCGAAAAGGGAAAGACGGAATAACTATTGAAGATTGGAATGGAATGATCACACGTGTTGCAGTAAATATAAGTAACGGGAATAAAAAGAAAGAGAAAACTTTTTTTGATCTTCTAGATTCCGGTTATTTTCTGCCAAATTCACCTACACTTATGAATGCAGGTCATGACCTTCAACAGTTATCAGCCTGTTTTGTTCTACCATTAGAAGATAGTATGGAAAGTATTTTTGAATCTATAAAAAATGCAGCCTTGATCCATAAAAGTGGTGGTGGTACAGGATTTAGTTTTTCCAAATTACGTGAAGCAGATGCTCGTGTGAGAAGTACAAATGGCGTATCCAGTGGTCCGATCTCGTTCCTGAAAGTATTCAATTCTGCCACAGATGCTGTAAAGCAAGGTGGAACCAGACGTGGTGCAAATATGGCCATATTGAACGTTGATCATCCTCAGATTCTGGAATTTATTACCTGTAAAGAAAACACTCAAGAACTCACAAACTTTAATCTCAGCGTAGGTATTACAGAAGAATTTATGAAAGCTGTTTATAAAGACAGTGAATATGATTTAATTTCACCCCACACAAAAAAAGTTGTAAATAAGCTAAAAGCGCGTGATGTTTTTGATCTAATAATTAAGATGTCACATAAAAATGGCGAACCTGGTATAATATTCTTAGATAGAATAAATAAACATAATCCTACTCCGCAGATCGGTGAGATCGAATCGACAAATCCTTGCGGTGAGCAACCGCTTTTACCAAATGAAGCTTGTAATTTGGGTTCTTTGAATTTAGCTGAAATGGTTACCAATAAAAATTTTGATTGGAAAATATTAAAAAAATCGACTCGAGACGCAGTTGATTTCTTAGATAATGTTATTGATATGTCCAAATTCCCACTTCCGGAAATTGATAAGATGGTAAAATCCAATAGAAAGATAGGACTCGGAGTAATGGGTTGGGCAGATCTGCTTTTCATTCTAAAAATTCCATATAACAGTAATGAAGCTATAAACTTGGCTGGGCAAGTTATGGAATTTGTCGATTATCATTCAAAAGTAAGATCTATTGAATTATCTGAAGAAAAGGGAGCTTTCAAGAATTTTAAAGGCAGTATTTATGAAACAAAGAAACTGATCCGTGATAACCTGAAAATGGATTGGAAAGAGTTGAATAACATTATTGCTGCTAAAGGTATAAGGAATGCAACTACTACTACTATAGCACCAACTGGCACTATAAGTATGATCTGTAATACATCAGGTGGTGTCGAACCACAATTCTCATTGGTTTATGTAAAAAATGTAATGGATGGGAATAAGCTTCTATACGTAAATCCTCATTTTGAAAAAGCAATAAAAGATGCAGGAATTTATTCCAAAAAATTAATGGAAAAAGTGGCTAAAGAAGGAAGTGTTGCTCATATTAAAGATATTCCAGAAGATATCAAAAATATCTTTGTTACATCCCATGATATTTCTCCAAAATGGCATATCCGCATGCAGGCTGCTTTTCAAAAATATGTTGATAATGCAGTTTCCAAAACAATAAATTTTACTGAAGAAGCTACGAAAGATGATATAAAAATGGCTTATGAACTTGCTTATGAATTAGGTTGTAAAGGTGTTACTGTTTATCGTGACGGGAGTCGTGAAAACCAGGTATTAAATGTTGGTAAAGAAGTTAAAAAACCTAAAACAATGAATAGTAATAGGGTAGCCCCTCGAAAACGTCCGGAGCTAACAACTGGTGTTACACAGAGAATTGAAACCGGATGTGGTCATTTATATATAACGATTAATTCTGATGAGAAAGGACCTTGTGAGATCTTTACTCAAATGGGAAAAGTAGGTGGATGTGCTTCTGCTCAATTAGAAGCTATTGCCAGGCTCACATCACTTCTGCTTCGTTCAAATGTAAAAGTTAGTTCTATTGTACGTCAGTTGAAGGGAATTCGCTGTCCTTCTCCAATGTGGAATAATGGAGAACTTGTGACTTCTTGTGCAGATGGTATTGCCAAATCATTAGAGGGTTTTCTTAAATTTGATAAAGACACACTGAAGAACATCGATAAAATAAATAAGAAAACTTCTGAAAAACCAAAAGCAAAATCTACTTCTCTAATGAAAATTTGTCCTGACTGTGGTAGTACAGTTGAACATTCTGAAGGATGTTTGAAGTGTAATTCTTGTGGTTGGTCTAAATGCTAAATTAGGTTATTATAGAAAAAAATTAAAAAAATGGGTAGGCAATTTTCCTACCCATTTTTTTATTACCTCAGAGGAATATATGAAAAAAATAATTATTAGTTTATTAAGTTTTACGATTGCGATTTCACTCGCAGCATCAATTCGTGTTGTCTCATTTAATGCCCTTAATTTCGGTGGAAATGATGAAGATAGACTTCCATTTATTGAAGCAATTTTAAATGATATTGAAGCAGATCTGTTTTTATTTCAGGAAATCGAAGATAGTATGGGTGGAGAACTTTTATTGTCTGCTGTGAACAATGGTACAGACGATTTTTCAGGAACTGTTTATTTGAATGGACCGGACACAAATAACTACTTAGCATATCGAAATTCACTAATTACTTTTGGTTCTCAGGATACGATCTCTACAGAGCTAAGAGATATTTCTGAATACGAGTTGATTATAGATGGCAATTTAATTCGTTTTTATAGCTGCCATTTAAAAGCAAGTACAGGATACGAAAATGAGCGTTTAGAAGAAGTCTCAAACTTACGTGATCATTTAAATATGTTACCTAATGGTTCAGAATTTATTATTGTAGGAGATATGAATTTCTATACAAGTTCCGAACCGGGGTATCAAAAATTCATTGCTGATGAAAGTAACAATATAGGTCGAGCTGAAGATCTTTCTGATGAAGTGGGAGATTGGCATAATAATTCTGATTATACATTTGTTCATACACAATCCACACGTTCAACGCAATTTGGTGGTGGAGCTAGTGGTGGTCTTGATGATAGATTTGATTTCATCTTTTCTTCATACCAGATCAATAATGGAGTTGGATTAGAATATGTTGATGATTCAATTACTTCATTTGGAAATGATGGTGAACATTTTAATTTATCGATAAACGAAGGTATTAACTCGGTGGTTTCACCAGAAGTTGCTGATGCCTTATATAATGCATCAGATCATTTGCCGGTTTTTGCTGAGTTTAATTCGATAACTTCAGTTCAACCGCTACTAATAGTCAGTATCCCAAATATTGAAGAGGAATGGCAACAGGGAACAGAACACAATATTAAATGGGCAAGTGCAAATTTTGATTTGAATGTGAAGATCGAATTGCAGAATGAAGATACTCAAGAACGTGATATTCTCGTCGCTTCTACCGAAAATGATGGTGAATGGATGTGGAATATACCTGAAGACGCAATATTAAATGAATACAAAATTGTGATTTCAGATGTTGTTGATGGTGATCCAATTGATGAAAGTAATAATCCATTTTATATAATTGAACCAACCACAGATTATACAATTTACGAGATTCAATATTCTGAAGTTGGAGCATCCCCATTAACAGGCGTAGAAGTTATCACGAATGGTATTGTAACAGGTGTTGGTGAAAACAGTTATTTTCTGCAAGATGGAACTGATGCTTGGAATGGTATATTTGTATATGATTATGGAACTGAAGTTAATCAGGGTGATGAGATAAATATTATGGCAGTAGTAGAAGAATATTATGATAAAACAGAATTAACAGATGTTGTGGAATACTCAATTCTATCAAGTGGAAATGATCTTCCAGAAGCTGTTTCTTTATCAACTATAGATGTAAATCAAGAAGATTATGAAGGTGTTCTTGTACATATTAATAACGCGGTATGTACAGATTATGATGCTGGATATGGTGAATGGTTAGTTGATGATGGATCAGGCTCGATCATGATTAATGACATGATGTATGCTTTTGCTCCGACTATAGGAGAGATGTATGATGTAACGGGAATAGTCGATTACGCTTATAGCTCGTATAGAATTGAACCTCGTTATCCAAGTGATGTAGATATGGCTTCCTCAGTTCAAGATGGCTTGATTGTTTCTGATCTCAAATTATCAAATTACCCCAATCCCTTTAATCCGTCAACGACGATCTCTTTTAATTTAACCACGGAGAGCACAGAGAACTCGGAATTGATAATATACAATCTCAAAGGTCAGAAAATTAAAACTTTCACGGTCTTACCAAGTGGAAACAATGGGAGCATTTCCTGGGATGGTACTAACTCAAATGATCAACCTGTAAGTTCCGGAATTTATTTTTATAAACTTAATGCCGGTAAAGAAACAGCAATGAGAAAAATGCTGCTTTTAAAATAGTCTAATATTGGAACTTAGATTAAGTTCTGCGAATAAATTTTCCGTATCCCGGTTTTTGTAAGATTCCCTTTTCTGCATCAAAAACTATATTACCACGAACAACAGTTTTGGCTATTGAACAGGAAAATTCTGTTTTATCAAATGGTGAATATTTACCTTTTGAATGAAGATGGGTTTCATCTACAAGGTATGGTTTATTCAAATCTATTATTGTGAAATCTGCATCAGTACCAATTTTTAAACTTCCCTTTTCAGGATATAATCCATAACGTTTTGCGGCATTTTCTGAAGTTAATTTTATCATTGATATAAGATCTACTTTTTCGTTAAGGTAGAATTCGGAAAAAAGATATGTTATCATAAGTTCAGTTCCAGGTATCCCATTATACACTTTATTGAAATCCTTGAATTTTTTTTCTGTTTCAAAATCGCATCCAGCATGATCTGTAGTAACAAAATCAAGAGTTCCATTTTTTAAACAATTTCTTAGGAAATCTCTGTCTTCATCATATTTTACAGGAGGAGCAGTTTTTATTCTCCCTTTTAAAATGGGAAGATCTTTTGAAGTAAATTGTAGGTAATGAGGGCAGGATTCGAAGCTAACTTCGAATAGCTTTTTGCTTTGCAAGATCAGCTCTGCAGCTTCTTTACTGCTGATGTGAACAAAATGAACTTTGTTCTTTTTACCGAGAGATGAGAGTATATTCTTAACTGCTTCTACCTCTGCTTCTACTGGTCTGCTCTTTGTATAATTCTCAGGTAATTTCATCTGCTCATACGATAAATTTTGGAGAGAATTATTAATAATGTTCTCATCTTCGGCATGAAAAGCAAAAAGGATTTCCGGGAATTGTTTAAAAACATTCTCAATATCATTGTAAGAAAGTGACTTAAAAGTGTCCATACCTGAAATTGTATATATTTTAAAACCCACGACACCTGCATTCCACAGCTTGAGAACTTCATCCTTATTAAGTGGAAGATCATTTTTTCTAATTCCACCCCAAAATGCGAAATCAATGAGAGCTTTGGAATCAACTACAGATAATTTCTGTTTCAAATTTTCATAACATGTTACTGCTGGAATTGAAGTACAAGGCATATCAATAATTGTTGTAATCCCGCCGCAGGCAGCAGCCGTAGTGCCTGTTGTGAAATCTTCTCTTTTAGTATAACCGGGATCGTTAAAATGCACATGAGCATCAATACAACCCGGAATGAGTAATTTACCATGAAGGTCTATTACTTCAACTCCATCAACTGGTTTTATGTTTTCTCCTATTTGAATAATTTTTTCATTGAAGAGTACATCTGAGATATGTGTTTTTTCTCCACTTAAGATAAATGCATTTTTTAAGATTTTCATATTAACTCCAAATAGAAAGAAATTCCTGTAAAAAAACTGTCAACTCAATATTAGATTATTAAATATCTAATAAGTCATTTGACAAAAATTATAACTCATTAAAATTAGTGTTGTTAATTCGTTTAACAATAAAATCATAAAATTCAAAAAGAGGAATAATGTTTTACAATGAGATATTAAAAAAAACACTTGAAAAAGAAACGAATCCAGTTAATAAGATGTATCTTCATGAGATTAATATTAAATGGCAAAAAATATTAAAAGCAATTGAAAATTACAAAGATTCAAATAAAGAAATTATTGATATGTTCAATATTTTTCGAAAAGCCATAAATGAGAAAAAATACAAATTTAATAAACTTAATGCAAAAGGATTTACCGTTGAATCTCCAATATTTTCCATTGATTACATTAATGATTTAATGTCGATTATTATTAAAAGACAAGATATTATTAATCATGCTGGTATATTTTGGGGATGTGAAAGATTCAACATACATTATTCCTTTTCACCAAAAAGTTTCAATTCTTTAGAAAAAACTCTTAGTTTTAATCAATTATCTTCACCAGAAGTTCTTTTCTTAGGTCAGAAGATTGATTTGCAATATAGAGTCTTGGGAAAGAGAAATTTCGAGAAGTATAAAAGTATTCTTCCGCTTATCGTATTTAAAATGTATAAAATCCTTAGAAGTGAAGAAATGTTGTTTTTAGATCATATAGCTGAATTATCTAAAAATTCATTCAATGGATCAAAAATGATAGTAATTGCTGAGAAATTAGAAAAAGGATTTATTCCGGATATTGCCTTAACAAATATAGATTATATATGTGTACTAACAAAAGAAAATGAAGATAAAATTTTATTTGAAGTAGTTAATGAATTAGAAAAAATAATATGTGATATCATAAAAAAAGAGTACAAAGTATCTACAAAATTATTAAATAAAGGTATAATTACAAGGTAGGGAAGATGAACAATTTTGAAATAGCAAAATCAATGAAAATTAAATTAGATTCGATATTACCAGAATATCCGGAATTTGTTGCAGGAATTCGCCGAGCTCCACGTCGTGAAATGGATTTGAATCAACAAGAAATTGAATTGGCTCTGAAAAATGCATTACGTTATATCCCAGAAGAATTACATAATGATTTAGCTTCTGAATTTCTGGATGAACTGATGGAGCATGGTCATATCTATGGTTACCGTTTCCGACCAGATGAAAGAATTTACGGAAAACCTGTAGAAGAATATAAGGGCAAATGCTTGGAAGGTAAGGCATTTCAGGTAATGATAGATAATAATCTGGATTTTGCAACAGCTCTTTATCCATACGAACTTGTAACCTATGGCGAAACAGGTTCAGTATGTCAAAACTGGATGCAGTATCAACTAATAAAAAAATATTTGGAAAATCTTACTCATAAAAATACACTTGTTGTCATGAGTGGACATCCACTTGGTTTTTTCAAATCTTCACCCAATGCTCCCAGGGTTATTAACACTAATGGATTAATGATCGGTGAGTTTGATAATCAGGAGGATTTTAATCGAGCAAATGCACTGGGTGTTGCAAATTATGGACAGATGACAGCTGGTGGTTGGATGTATATAGGACCGCAGGGTATCGTTCATGGTACTTATAATACAATTCTAATTGCCGGCAGAATGAAACTTGGTATTCCTGAAGATGGAGATCTAAGAGGAAAATTATTTGTTTCATCAGGTTTAGGCGGAATGAGTGGAGCGCAGCCAAAAGCAGTTGAAATTGCAAATGGAGTAGGAATTTTCGCCGAAGTAGATCTATCTAGAATTGTTACACGTCATGAGCAAGGTTGGGTTGGAGAAATTGTACACTCACCTGTTGATGCGTTTGCAATGGCTATGGATTACATCAGAAAAGAACAAAGTATTTCTATCGCCTATCATGGAAATATTGTTGATCTTTTACAATATGCCGTAAAAGAAAATATTCATATTGATCTGCTTTCAGACCAGACTTCTTGTCATGCTGCTTATGAAGGAGGCTACTGTCCACAGGATTTAACTTTTGATGAACGTACAAAAATGCTTTCTAATGATCGGAAGAAGTTCATAAAACTTGTAGATAAATCATTACGAAAACATTATGAATCAATAAAAACCTTAACTAAACGTGGAACTTATTTTTTCGATTATGGTAATAGCTTCATGAAAGCAGTATATGATGCTGGTGTAAAAGAAATTTCTAAAAATGGTGAAAATACTTATGATGGTTTTATCTTTCCGAGTTATGTTGAAGATATTCTAGGTCCTGAACTATTTGATTTTGGTTATGGACCATTTCGCTGGGTATGTTTATCCAGGAAAGAAGAAGATCTGATAAAAACAGATAATGAAGCAGCTGAAATTATAAAAAATCTTCGTGAAAAACCACGTTATCAGGACATGGACAATTATGTATGGGTTCGTGATGCAATGAAAAATAAATTAGTTGTAGGAACACAAGCTCGTATTCTTTACCAGGATGCTCCGGGAAGACTTGCGATCGCTCATAAATTTAATAAAATGGTTCGAGACGGTATTGTCGGACCTATTATGCTGGGCAGAGATCATCATGATACAGGTGGAACTGATTCACCTTTCAGAGAAACTTCCAATATAAAAGATGGCTCGAATATTATGGCAGAAATGAGCACGGAATGTTATGCGGGAAATGCTGCTCGTGGAATGAGTATGGTTACTTTACATAATGGTGGTGGAGTTGGAATTGGGAAAGTTTCTAATAGCGGATTTGGTATGGTTTTAGATGGAAGTGAAAGAGTAGATTCTATTCTTGAACTAGCTTTTCCATGGGACGTTATGTGTGGAGTTGCCAGACGTGCCTGGGCAAGAAATGAGAACTCTATAACTACTGCAATCGACTTTAATGAGAAAAATCGAGAAACAGATCATATTACTCTTCCCTTCATTCCGGAAAGGGAATTGATAGAAAGAATTGTAACTGAAAGATTTAAGAAATAAATGAGTAAATTATTTAACGGATTTTAGATATAAGTATTAAATTATTAAAAATGATGTTGACAAGTTAACTAGTGTTTATTTTTTGTGTTTGTGTGAGTAGAAATTCTAATACGTAAAAATTTTATCCCATAGTTTTATGGAATTAAATGTGTAGTATTAAAATGATTTCACTTGGGATAAATCCCGCAAAATTAGTAGGAGAAAAAAATGAAAAACGGCACAGTAAAATGGTTTAACGAGAAAAAAGGTTTTGGTT
>JAVCCH010000138.1 GCA_030765535.1 Candidatus Tenebribacter davisii | reverse complement strand
TTTTCTCACCATCTTCAAGTGTTAGTACTTTCTGACCTTTAATATTGAATATTTCCAATTTCACTTTAGAATTGTTATTCAGATCATAGCTAATTGTTGTTGTAGGATTAAATGGATTTGGGTAGTTATTATGAAGTTTAGTTGTCTCAGGAATTATTATTGGATCTCCTGAATTTGTACAAACAAATTCAAAGTTGATTTCAAGCGTTTCACCATCACCAACTACAATGCTTTCTACAAACACAACTTCATATCCGTCAACTACACAATTCACAATCGGATATGTACATCCGGCAATATCCATCGAATAAAATCCTGACGCATCAGAAATTGCTTCAAACATTCCAGCAGTAATTACGGCTCCTTCCATCGGATCACCAGTGTCTGCAGAAGTCACAGTACCTTCGATTATTCCCCAGAAAGGATAATTTTCGGTGAAAATATATTGAACTTCAGCTGTTCCAACTGAGCGTTCCCAAACACGCACATCATCAATTTTCCCATCAATTGTATTAGCATCGGAATGTCCAATCTGGAAGCCACCCCAGGCTATTGGGGCTGTCATATTATCACGTTGAGCAATCTTATTACCGTTTCTAAATAAGCTGGCATATCCATTATCATATGAAAACGTGAAGAAATTCCATTCATCTAAAACAACACCTTCCGAGCATGTGTTGGGAGTAAACCTAGTACTTGTATTCGTTCCTGTGTATATTGTTCCCTCATTAGTTGAATGGAAATTAAAAGCATCCCAGCCAACTGTCGAGCGCACCTGCTGGTTCCAGTTAAATAAAGAATCTGGTAATAGCCACCAACTGACTGTGAATGCTTCTGGTGCAGTCGTGAAAACATCCGGTGCTACAATATATTCTGCTTCTTCATCATATTCTGCACACAAACCGATCACACCATCAGAAGCAAAAGTAATGTCACCATTAATTTGACCATCGTTGCCGTTTCCACTGGAATCAGTTGCATCTCCATTCAGCTCATAATAACCGACAATATCTGTGAACATGGTATTCCCATCTTCATATTCCAAGCTTGATATTGCTGATTCTCCAGTTGTAAATAAGGCAGAAACACCAATTTCATGCGTTCCTGAACCAACTGATGCAACATCATAAAATACTTCACTCACTAATGCAATGGGAGTAATCATATCATCAACATATACATTATATCCCTGGAAACTGCGATTTTCCAGGTCGGCAAGAACTGCATCCCAATAAACCATGTAATTAATCACTCCAACTCCCTGAACATCAAAGATCATTTCATACAACATCCCTTGCAATGATGATTGTTCCAGGATTTCAATATCTTCTAAAACATAATTCTCGAAATTTGGTTTGGATACTGTGAGAGTGTAAATTCCCTTGAAAATTTCAGGGAACAAGACATTATTGTTTTCGACTATTTCTGTATAATCATATATGCTATTAGGGCACTCTTGATTCTTAAGATTAACCATTGCACCATCTGGGCTGTCACCGCTATTGGTAAAAACCATCACATCTACAGGAACATGTTTATCTTTAAAGAGTTCATCTGAAAATGTGGGTGCTGATATAACATTATCTGCATAAACAGCTCGTACTATATACTTATAAATACCTTCATCAATAACTGACCAGACAGCATCTTCATAAGAATTTTCTGTAACGCCTGACATTACCATAGTCCAATTTTCTACATTACTCTCATCTCCACTTTCTCCAATATAAATATTATATCCTGTAAGCTCTCGGTTATTTGATTGAAAATTTTTGTTAACACGCTGGTTTCTGACGAATGTAGGTTCATCCCAAGAGATCAGAGCATTGCCATTATCCAGAATTTCAGCTTCTACATTTACAGGAGCATAAATCAATTCCTGCATATCGGCATTTGCAGTTGTATTACCACCATTTGATACTACGATACCAGTTTGAACAACACTTGAGTAACCATCTGCTTCAAATACTACATCATATGAATTTGGATAAGCATCAATAGTATAAGTACCATCTGTTTCAGTAGTAGTTTGATAAACTCCAGAAGTTACAATCGCACCACCTATAGGAATTGAGTTTACCGGATCATAAACCGTTCCCAAAATTGTTCCCATTCCACCGGTTTCATCGTAACTATAAAGTGTTATCCAACCAGTTATATGTTGAGGATTATTGAGACTATTACCATTATCCAATAATGTAAACCAGTTTTCTGCAACAGGAATATCAAATTCGGAAGCTCCACTTTCCACATCGATTTGTTCATTAAAAGACGAAAAATTATTTCCGGTAATGTACTTATCATATTCTGTTTCAGATGTCATTAGAAAGTTGATCAATCCATTATCTCGTCTATGATTAAAATATGAATTATCTGTATCATCCATAGCAATTAGACCTCTTACCACCTGATTTTCTGCTGTGAAATCGGCAAAAATCTTATAATCGTCATTTGTATCTCCGGGAATTGCTATAGAAGTAAAATCTAATGAAGGCATCGTTCCTGAAAGTGTAATTGCATGTGTATAAGTTTGCCCGGGTACAGTATTGGCAACTATCTGTTGGTAACTCGTATTTCCTATAGAAGATGAAACCGAAGCTGAATAACTTCTGTCATCACCAACGATGAATGTGCACAAACCATCATTATCTGTAAAACCGACATTATCGGAAGT
>JAVCCH010000001.1 GCA_030765535.1 Candidatus Tenebribacter davisii | reverse complement strand
GTTCTGCTCAATTCTTAGATTTTTATTTGAAAATATTAGAGTTGTAGTCTTTCTATCCCAATCAAAAATATATTAAAACTATATGATTTGTTACCAGAAATAGCCAACTCAGAACCTAACAATCTAGAACCAGAAACTTTCTGATATCGCTTATTAGTTAGTTTTTTCAATTCTATATCGGGATTCTGTAAAATATCAGGTTTTCTGAATTTTTTCTTATTTTGCTGTCTTGCTATATTATTAATTCCATAAACTCTGCCAACAGCAGCTAAATCACCTAAATACCAGCTTTCTAATTCACGGCATGCTATTCTAACTAAACTCGATGGTTTACCGGCTTTTTTACAAATTTCTTTCAGATTTTGCTTGATATCATAACAATTTCCCCTATCCTGATCGCGTAGAATAACGAATAATGTATCACTTTTTAACCAGTTTCTCAATTTTCGGGGAAGCTGTTTTTCCATATCCTGCTTACCTTCAAATGCTATATAATAATACTCATGGTTTTCGGGAAGAATTCTTGGAATGAATTTTTCCAAAAAAGCCTTTGCGGATTCTTCTTCTAAAAAGAAAACTATACTACTCATCAGGGATAAACTCTACCTAAGAAACCTTGTTTCCATAAATAACCCATTAAATCACCGTCTTTCATATAAGCAGAAATCTGGGGATCATCATTAGCTCTCTTGACTATCGTAAATCCATTCTTCTTCTCAAGCCAAAATACTTCTTCTAATCGCATGGCGTTCAAAAAATCCGGTGAATGGGTTGATACAAAGACCTGATCTCCATTGAGTGAATATAATCTGAACTCTTCTGCCAATTCCATTAATAAATGGGGATATAATTGATTTTCTGGTTCTTCGACGCATAATAAAGGATGTGGTTGAGGATCAAATAGCATTACTAAATATGCAAACATTTTTATGGTACCGTCAGAAACATATTTGTCGATAAATGGATCTTGAAATGAACCATCCTGGAATTTCAACAATAATCGCCCGTCAACTGTTGTTTCTGGTTTAATTGAACTAATACCAGGAACTCTTTGTTTCATTTTTTCGATTATTTTAGAAAATATCTCCTCATAATTCTGAAATAGATTATTTGCTACTAATTGTAAATTATCTCCACTTACTGATAAATGTTCATCATATCCGGCAGCATCTTTTGTGCCACGAGCCTTATTTATATGAAAATCTGAAAGATGCCAATTCTCAATCATATTCCGAAAAGCATTCGCTGCTTTGAATTTTTGAAATTGACCTAATCCCTTAATTGCCAATATATCATCGGCTTCTAATTCACGATATTCCTTAGTGAGTTCTTCCTCCTGTTTACTAAAGTCTTCTTCATTGGTAATAGCATAACCTTTACCTGCTTGATAATCCAAAAAATGATATGGAGAACCATGAGCTCCACGTTTATACCGTAAAATCTCTCTTTTTACTATTACACTTTTGTCTTTCTCTGCAATTTCCAACAAATATGTTACTAATCGCTCTACTCCTGTAATGCTCAAGCGGAATTTGATCTCTATTATTATTGATTGACCGATACAACCTCTTGACACAAGTTCTTTAAATCCCCCTCTGCTTTGGACTGCTTTAGTAATATTAAATGTTAGACAGTGCTTTAAAAATCCAAAAACATCAAAAAGTGTTGATTTGCCTGTTCCATTTGCACCAACAAATACTGCCATAGCGGGTATATTTGTTACTTTTAACTCTTTATAACATTTATAATTTTGTAGTCTAATTTCTTCAATTCGCATTTTTCCTCCGAGACTTCCCTCTGTATTCTATACTCCAAAAGCACTCCACAAGTTTATTTGTAAAGCATTTTCCTCACATTCTCATTATAAGTAGTATTAATGTGATATTGATGCTGGATTACATTGATGGAAAAAGATTCTAATATGTGTCTCAGATATTAATAAATAATTCATACTCGCACATTCCTCTAAAAACATAATAGACTCAATAACACCCCACTAAGCTACTGACTTAAGCTACCTTGCGGATGGTTTTATCCTCCGCAATGGTGGCGACTAATTGTTTAGCTGGTTTCGCTTTTACGTCCACTTAGTCCTCTGCGTCCACTGCCCACAATCAATAACCTCTTCTCAAAGACCACACTACTCTAATTTACCTTTTCAAAGTCAACCATTACGGAGGTCAAGACCATTCGTAAGGTTTTGCCTGGGCAACATTTATCAAACAGTATTTTAAAAAAAAAGATCTCTAAGCTCAAGTATTAAATATCCGGTCTCCAGCATCTCCCAGACCCGGCAGGATATAACCATTTTCATTCAAATGATCATCTTTAGCTGCCACAAATATCTGTACATCCGGCGCTTCCTTTTCCAGCCGCTTGATCCCTTCCGGTGATGCTACTATTGCCAGAATAGTAATTCTTTCGCAGTTATGCTTTTTCAGTTCCAGCACAGCATCCACAAGAGTTCCACCTGTTGCCAGCATCGGGTCTATCAGGATCACATGCTCATCTTTCATATCTTTAGGAAGTTTATTATAATACCACACGGGCTGCAGGGTATCTTCATTGC